>DATNQT010000321.1:0-8735 GCA_036703885.1 Candidatus Sericytochromatia bacterium | reverse complement strand
ATCGCGAAATTAAACTGCTCAGAAAAGTTATAGTTCTTTTCGTCTTAATAGAGGCAGCTCGAAGTTTTCTTTAACTTCGCAATCCAACAAGAACTTTATTAAATTCATATTGCATCTTAATTGGAAATATATCTAGTGCTTGTCCTGCATCTTTACTGAAAAAATACATTAAAAACTGAGCTATTAAATAGCTTCAACCTTTACTACGCAAGGTTTTTACTTAACAAAAAACCTTGTATTTTAATGATTTTATATGAAGATAAAATAAACATAACTTTGAGTAATATCCAAAATATTGAGGACAAAGTTTTCCCCGAAATATTACTATTTCGAGGTAAATTATTTTCTCAGTACATGAATAATTGCACCAAGAAAAAGCAAAATATTAAGCTGTCATACAATCGTATGACTTGTATTACAGTTGCTGTATATTATTTCATCACTACTTGTTAATTTCAATTTTTATTTGTAAACATTTATGAATAGAATGGGGCAATAACTTCAAAGGCTTGCTCAATAACACTTGAAGCTCAACTCCAAGTCTTCACTAAAAAGTTACAAAAATTATTAATACTCCTATTGACAGTACTTTTGATAACTGCATAAAGAGCGGGTTAGAGTATTGCGGTCTGTTCACAGTAGACTGGAAAATCTAACAAAGCTAATCGCTAACAATGAGTGCTGAAATTATTTGTGTAGGAACGGAGTTACTCCTAGGCGATATCCTGAACAGCAATGCCCAGTTTTTAGCGCTTGAACTAGCGGATTTGGGTATTCCTCACTACTATCAGACGGTGGTGGGAGATAATCCAGGACGTTTAAAGCAAGTATTGGCAATAGCTAGCGATCGCTCTAACCTCCTGATCTTTACAGGTGGTCTTGGTCCTACCCCTGATGACCTCACGACCGAAACCATTGCAGACTTTTTCGGCGTTCCTCTGATTGAACGACAAGACGTACTGGAAGACATCGCCCAAAAATTTGCAAGTCGGGGACGGGAGATGACGCCCAGTAATCGTAAGCAAGCGCTGATTCCCAAGGGTGCTAAAGTTTTACCAAACCCAGGTGGAACTGCCCCCGGTATTATCTGGCAACCCCATGCAGGTTTAACGATTCTTACCTTCCCCGGTGTCCCCACTGAAATGAAACAGATGTGGCAGGAAACTGCTGTTCCCTACCTCAAAAGTCAAGGCTGGGGCAAGGAAATTATCTATAGCCGCACCTTAAGATTTTGGGGAATTGGGGAGTCAGCTTTGGCGGAAAAAGTCGCTCCCTATCTCAACCTACCCAATCCCACTGTTGCACCTTATGCGGGTCGGGGCGAGGTGAGGCTACGAGTTTCTGCACGGGCAACCTCAGAAGCAGAGGCACAGCAGTTGATTGAACCTGTAGCGCAACAACTACAGAACATTGCAGGACTGCACTATTACGGAAACGACAACGATACCCTAGCGTCTGTAGTCGGTCAGCTATTGACTAATGCCGATGAAACTCTCAGCGTGGCAGAGTCTTGTACAGGTGGGGGTTTGGGGAGTATGTTAACTGAGGTTCCTGGTAGTTCCAGTTATTTTCTAGGTGGCGTCATCTCGTATGACAACTCCGTAAAGGCTTCTGTGCTGGGTGTCAGTCAATCAGACTTATATACATTAGGTGCAGTTAGTAAAGCGGTGGCAAAGCAAATGGCATCTGGTGTGCGATCGCTTCTTTCCACCCATTGGGGACTCAGTATTACTGGTATTGCTGGACCCGGTGGCGGTACGGAAACCAAACCGGTAGGTCTGGTCTACATCGGTCTAGCGAAACCAGATGGAACTGTAGACTGCTTCAAATATCTGTTGGGTCAAAATCGCAGTCGGTCTGCAATTCGTCATGCCAGCGCTTGCAACGCCCTCGATCAACTGCGGCGCAGCTTAATTTCCAGACAACTAGAACGTCAATTATCTTTAAACGTGACGAGTGATGAGTCATCGGTTAATTTATAACTTAATGTAGAGATGGGGCATTGCTTTGACTAAACCCTCTACTCAACCTTCCTCTGGTTGGATGGAAATGCTTTTCGTTAGTGTGCTAGTCTTAGATTAATAAGAAATGCAACACTTGGGTATTTTCTTCTCAGATAGTGTCTGGAATAAAAAACCGTTCAAGCGAACTAAGCATTCTGCCTTTCTACCAAGGAAGTAATGCTAGGGAATTTTTGTGCTTGTCCTGTTGTTAGAAGAAGATACAGGTTGTCTCACAGGAGCCTTCTGTTTAATGGATTATATAGATAAGGTGTTGGAAAAACTTAAGGAATGGGCACGTAAGCTCATTGAAACCCTAATGGGTCCAGAACCGCAGCCGGAACCCGAACCGATTCCCATACCTGTTAATGACCCAGGGCGTCGCCGTCGATAGTCAACTCTTGTGCCTAACGACACGGGAAACCCTCTGAGTATTCTGGTTCTGCACGGTCCTAATCTAAATCTACTTGGACGCCGAGAACCAGGAATTTATGGGTCTGTAACCTTAGATGAAATTAACTACCTGTTAGAGCAGGAAGGGGAAAAACTGTACGCAAAAATTTTTGCCCTACAGTCGAACCACGAAGGCGTCTTGGTAGATACGATTCATGATGCTTTAGGGACACATCATGGAATTTTGATAAATGCTGGAGCCTACACTCATACCAGCGTTGCCTTACGTGATGCCTTGGCAGCAGTAGCCATTCCTACTGTAGAAGTTCATCTAAGTAACATTTATCAACGCGAAGCATTTCGGCATCATTCCTTCATCGCGCCGATCGCTATTGGGCAAATTAGTGGCTTTGGTGCCCAAAGTTATCGATTGGGGCTACAGGCTTTAGTTCATCATCTTAGAGCATCTCTATCTAAAAAATAGAGAGTGGGGAGTGGGCAAGAGAGATTTTCATGGCTTCTTGGTTGGTTCTCGCATATAGAGTCTTCTATTAGAATAGTGCTGAGTGCTGAGTTAGGTAGTTGTTTTACTGTCAATGTGGATATTGATGGGTAGGGTGACTGTAAAGGTTGAGCCAACTCCGACTTCAGAATTTAAGTGGATTTCACCTTGTAGCAACTTTACAACACGGGAAACAATGGCTAGTCCCAAACCCGTGCCTTCGTGCTTTCGACTTCCTTGATTGAAAAAAGCTTGTGAGAAGGGTTCAAATATGCGATCGCAATCTTCACCAGCAATGCCAATACCCGTGTCGGTAACGGCAAAACACCACTGCTCATCCGGCAAACTCTGGCAACTAATTTGAATGAAACCTTCATCTGTATAGCGAATTGCATTGCTAATGAGGTTAGTCAAAATCTGCTGTAGGCGGAAGGCGTCGCTTAGAACTTTCTTAGGAGCGTTCGTGCATTCGATCTTTAGCTGCAACCCTTGAACTTGTGCCAGTGGCTCGATCATCTCGATTACAGTATTGATAACAGAACGAACATCGATAAACTCCAGATTTAGCTTCATTTGAGCCGCTTCGTAACGGGATAATTCTAGGGAATCATTGACGATACGCAGTAAATGCCGTCCCCCTTGTAGCACTCGCTCTATACTGCGGATCGTAGGAGAAGCCGTTTCAGCGTTGACATTTTGTTGTAGACGCAGGAGCAGTTCTGAGTAACCAATCACAGCCGTTAGAGGTGTCCTTAACTCATGAGCCATATAAGAGAAATTGTCTTTGCTGGCTTCAAAAAGACGAGTTAGTTCCTGGTTCGTGAGGGTTAACTGACTCTGAAGTTGCTCCAATTCATGCAAACGCGCTTGTACATAGCTTTTAAAGCATAAGGAAATCGCTTCATCTAAAACCGTATCAATCTGGCAGAAAATTTCAATAATTTCTTGAGGAGAACCCTGGCGTAGATAAGGTTCTAACGCTGAAAAAATAGTTCGGCGTAGAAGACTGTATTCTTGAGCAATTTCAGCTGCATCATATCCTTGTCTAGCACGCAAAGAACCGTGGTCTAAACTGCCATGAGCAATTGTTCTAAAAACATCGTTATTAGGCTGTTCTAGCACCTTTGCGATAGAATTAAGCAGCTTAGGAAGTGAATTACCCAGAGCCGTATCCGACAAATCTACCGAGCTTTCTATCCGGCGGTCTTTACGGACTGCCTCAATCCACTGCTCCATGATTATGTCCGTTTTATCAGCAATTACTTGGCTAGTGTTTAACATAAGTAAAAAAGGATAACCAATCCTGAAACTTTAAGACTTAAATGAAAACCATTAAATAAACAGCTTCCTTGTTGGCTAAAAACCCTCTAAAATCTCACCCTGGAAGTCCCCTTAAATATCTGAGTTGAGGATGACTGCTGCTGGTAGTTGCTTCAAGATGCAAAGGAAGCAGACACGATAGGAAAAAGCTAACATAGACTAAGCTAACAGCTCGGTCTGTGACTTCTAGCTGTAGGTAGGTAATTACTTTGGGAATCTTTGCAATACTATAACCGGAGTAGGTAAGCGTTGTTAACCGGTAGAAGAAATTGATGCGGTACTCACTTTTGAACCGGTTTCGAGGTGCATTACTGGGCAGTTTGATCGGAGAATTTTTGGGCAATAGAGGCTGCCAAGGGTCAGTTTTAGGAGACTTTTCGTTCATTCCACCCAACCTAGGAGACGCTAAACCTAATCAAATGCTTTCAGATTGGAGCCAGATTGCAACTTATGGCATTGAGTATTTAATTAACTGTGGCAGGCTTGATGTAGAAGATTGGGTGTTGTACTCCAGTAAGATGCAGCCATCTCTTGGTTTATTAAAAAAGGCTGCTAGTAGCAGTGAAGCAGCAGTGGCAGCAATACCGATCGCCTTATTTTTTCACGATGATGAAATAAAGTTGCGGCAACAACTGCTCGCGTGTGGGGCGGTTTGGCAACAAGCGTCTGAGGTGTGTGAGGATGTATTGGCAATTGGTTATGCGATCGCGCTTGCTCTCACACAAAAGCTTAACTGCACCACCTTAATTCCCCAAATCCTTGCCTACCTGGAAACTTCTCAAACACCCTTAGGACAACAACTACAACAAGTACAAACCCTATTAGAGCAAGGTGCAGGACTAGATACCACGGTTAGCCAACTGCGACGTTTCGGTCAACGTCCCGGTGAGCTATCAACTCATCCCTCTAGCCCTATCGCCTTAGCTTTATACTGTTTTCTCTCTACCCCAGAAGATTTTCGCCTCTGTGTGAGCCGTGCTGCCCGTAGTAGCTACCAACCGCAAATTACAACGGCGATCGCAGGCGCTTTAGCGGGTGTCTACAATAGTCATATCGGCATCCCCGTAAGTTGGCGTCTGGCTGCTAACCGAATCAGCATCGGCAGCGAGAGGCTACAACTTGCAGAGCGGCTGCTTGCAGTTTGGTCAGGTGTTTATGATATTTCAGTTACCGAACCGTGCCAGTGGGTTGCTGTGGCAGCCCCACGAGTGATTCAGCCTCGCTAACAACGGCTAATGATAAAACAGCGGCTCGTCATTCGTGAGATAAACCTTAACAAAGGGTTAAGACTTTGCAATTCACTTACTGGTAGAAGATATCGTCCCGCTATACTAACGAAGCCGCCACGAAGAGCAATTTTAGCAACGAGCCAATCCAGCTACGTTGGAAAAACCAAAAACGTTCTGGCTTTGCCGCGAACTGAACCCTCCTCTATGGATAGTGCCTTTAAGCCAACTATAGATACATTTAAAAATGTTGCATCGCTCTGCCTGACATCCAAGCCTGCCTGCTTTGCAATCCTACCGCTCCCGTCACCAGAAAGGGCAAGTTCTATATTATGAAACCGCTTGATTCGTTGACGCAGCCGATCATGCAATTGCGGCGAACATCTAGACATTTTTGTGCTTGGTTATTATTCCGGGTAGCTGACTCATCTGCTACTGCCAATGCATCGGGACCTCAAACCCAGGCGAGCCAAGTGTCCGAGCCTCTAAAATCAAGACGCCCTCCATTACGTCCCAATCGCCCCAAACGTACCCGTATCGGCAAAAAACGCCCACAAGTCGTGTGGTTGCTAGCTGTAGTCTCCCTTACGAGCGTCATGGGAAATCGCTTCTACAATCAGCCGAAGCTAGATGTCGGCAAAGCCGCTCCCCACACAATTCGCGCTCCGCGCCCTGCCAGCGTCGAGGACATCAAAACTACAGAAGAAAAGCGCAAGGCAGCACGCACGGGTTCTATCCCCGTCTTGATGTTAGACAACTCGCTCACCCAAAAGATCTATCAAGATCTTCAGCAATCTCTTGACAAGGCAGAGGAATTACGACTCATAGGAGGGGCTTTTCCCTTTGTAGAGACTACTGTATTGTCAGATTCTACCCAACAATATCTGCGCCAAACCAAGGAATGGGAGTGGCAAGCGATTTTAGCGACGGCAAATAGCGATAACAATGTTGTCTTGCCATCACCTGCAAAGGGGGCACTTGATCGCATTGAGACGCCACAGAATCTTTTTTTTGCCCAAGCAGTCAGCGAATTGCAAGCCTACCGTCAGATATCTTCTCCTCAAACGTTCTCTACTCTGATTGCATCAATAACAGTGGCTCGTCAGGGTTATACTCAGGCATTGCGTCAGCTCTGGGAGCCACTTCCCGGTGAATCAATTCGTCACTACGATGCATCATTGCTGGAGCTACCAGATAACGTTTGGCAGGAAACGCGAAGGGGTATTACTCAAGCCTCAAGGCGCATTCTTACACAGGGGATTCCTCCAGGACTACCGCCCAACCTCTTAGAGGAGGCAGTAAAGCTGCAACTGACTACCCTGGTTTCGACTGAGGCGATGCCTTTAGCCACTCAACTGCTCAAAAGCGTCTTGCAGCCTAATTTAATTGAAGATAAAGAGCGAACGAAACGAAGAGCCGAACAGGCAGCACAAGCCGTAGAACCTGTAATTGTCTCGGCAAAAAAGGGGGAAGTGATTGTCTATGCCAATGAGAAAATCACCCAGGAAGATTTTGTACTTCTGGATTACTTTAAATTGAGTCGTCGCGAGGTTAACTGGTCTGGTATAGCTGGATTCGGTGTTCTCGTGACTGGGGCTGTTGGCATTTTTTGGTTAGTGGAACGGCGAGTGCATCCAAGTCTACGACAGCGCGACCATCTTTTAGTGTTGCTCCTAACCCTGAGTACGCCACTGCTCGCGACTTTTGGAGTTCACTATACGGATTTGCCTGCGATCGGTTTGTTGGTAGGCAGCTTTTATAGCCCAGCGTTGGGAATTACTGTGGTTGGTTTGCTGACGGGGTTAGTAACATTCAGCATGGAAGTTAGCTGGGAATATTTACTGGCTGGTGCGGCGGCTGGTTTAGTTGGGGCATGGATGGCTGGGCGGATGCGATCGCGTGAGGAACTAGCTCTTTTGGGCGTAGCTGTTGGCTTCACTCAGGGAGGCGTCTACCTGATTTTGAATCTCTTCCTGAGTGCTTCAGTGGGTTCAGTTTGGTACACCGTACTCCAAGAAGCGGCTTTGTATGGTTTGGCAGGTTTGTCTTGGAGTGTGGTAGCGCTGGGAATATCCCCTTACTTGGAACGGGTATTTGATTTAGTAACACCAATTCGTCTCGCTGAGTTGGCTAATCCTAATCGTCCTCTCCTAAAGCGTCTAGCCGCTGAAGCTCCTGGAACGTTTCAACATACACTGTTTGTGGCGTCTTTGGCAGAAGTGGCAGCGCGAGAACTGCACTGTAATGTAGAACTCGTTCGAGCTGGGACATTATATCACGATATTGGCAAAATGCATGACCCCTTAGGATTTATTGAAAATCAAATGGGGGGTCCTAATAAGCACGATGAAATTAATAATCCTTGGGAAAGTGCCAAAATTATTAAAAAGCACGTCACGGAAGGACTGGTAATAGCACGCAAGCACCTGTTGCCGAGAGCGATTCGGGACTTTATTCCAGAGCATCAGGGAACGCTGCTGATTTCTTACTTTTATTTTCAGGCTCAACAGCTAGTGGAACAGGAAGGGGGCGTGCCCGTAAAGGAGTCGGATTTTCGCTATGACGGACCGATTCCCCAGTCGCGGGAAACAGCTATTGTCATGCTGGCAGATGCTTGTGAAGCAGCGTTGCGATCGCTCAAGGATGTCACCCCGGAAACCGCCTTAGTAATGATTAATAAAATTCTCAAAGCCCGATGGCAGGATAATCAGTTACTCGATTCCGGGCTAACACGAGAGGATTTATCAACGATTGCTGAGGTTTTTGTTCGGGTTTGGCAGCAGTGCAACCACCAACGCATTGCTTATCCAAAAGCCGCGCTGAATTGTCAGACATCAACCAAGACGTTGTGAAGAACTATTGAAGCAAGCAATATAGTAATGGCACAAGGAGGCGATCGCTAATGGTAAAAGCACCTACACAGACACTTACTCTCTCAGAGTTTCTGAAACTGCCAGAAACCAAACCAGCTAGTGAATATATCAACGGTCAAATTATTCAAAAACCCCTGCCGCAAGGGAAACATAGCAAGTTACAGGGTAAGTTGGTCACTGCCATTAACGAGGTAGTCGAGGTTCAGCGAATTGCTCTAGCCTTTCCAGAATTGCGGTGTACCTTTGGCGGACGATCAATCGTACCAGATGTAGCAGTATTTGCCTGGGAGAGGATTCCCCTTGATCAGAATGGGGATGTTGCTAATGTATTCCAGGCTGCTCCAGACTGGACGATTGAGATTCTCTCACCAGACCAAAGTCAAACTAAAGTTACCGGGAATATCCTACACTGTCTCAAGCA
>DATNQT010000320.1:0-1937 GCA_036703885.1 Candidatus Sericytochromatia bacterium | reverse complement strand
ACTCTCAGCAGAACTTGCCCCAGATTTTGTGCCTCTTCTCACTAAAATTGCTTTCTTTCCTACTGTTGCCGAAGGTGCAGCAACTCCAGAACCCACAGAAGAACAGCGCCTCACCTCTTCGCTACAAGTTAAAGCCGAATTTGCTTCTAATATTCAACTCGATACCGACACATTTAATCTACCCTTCATTCAAGTCGATAGCCTGACTCTCCGACAATGCCGCACCGTTATTCGAGCGCTCAATTCCACTCTCCCACGAAGTGAGCATATTCGCCTTAAACTCAACAAAAAAGATGTGCCAGCAGATTCGTTAAAATTTCAAATCAAGAAGCACTTTGAGCATCGACCGCAGCAAGTAGTCTCCCTAATTGAGCAAATTTTAAGAGCGAGTTAACACGCTCGGGGAATCAACAAGCCAATTATTGCTTTCTATCAATAAAACTTTTGGTAACGAGTTGATAGAAAGTTTTTTTGAGTGAACCCTCCTTTTCCTGACCAGGTTATTAGTTACTTTTTTCACCGCCAAGGGGAATCAGACCCTTGCCCATCTGTTCGCTCAACTCGTTGAGACTCAATCCCCATTCAATTGCGATCGCACGAATTCTCTCCATCCTACCGACGTTACCTGAATATAAGCTACATAGCAAGCTACATAGCAGCATATCTGCCGGCAGCGAAGATTTGTTGTGCGGTTAATTGCAAGTCGGGAAAGATTGATGAAATAAGCCGATCGTCATTTTGAAACAACTGTTTTTGATACTCGTCTTCTCGCAGCGTACAAATAGTAACTGTCGGCTGTTTGGGCTTGCCAATATATTCTCTGCCACCAATGCCCAAATAGTCAACAATCCAATACTCAGGCACTCCTAGTAGGGCGTAATCTTCAACTTTGCGGGCGTAATCGTTCTGCCAGTTGGTACTAACAACTTCAGCAATCAGTTTAATAGAAGAACCTGATGTAATTACAGGTTCTTGTTGCCACAAAGGTTCATTAATTAGTCGAGTTTGGTCTAATACAAGCACATCGGGGCGAAAGGCTGTTGCTGTTCCTAATAGTTTGATGAGACAGCGAGGAGGGATAAGGTAGGGTAAATCCAGGTGGTCAATTTCTACATTTAGTTTTCGTCCCAAAAACCCGGAGACTTGTTCGTGGGGTCCTGTTGGTTCCATTTCGGTTAATTCACCATCAATCAGTTCGTAGCAATCGCTGTCGCCGTAGTTAGTAATAAATTCATCAACAGTTATAAGTTTTGGAGGTGATTGAACCATTGTGTTTGTTCCTCATCCGACGGCAATGTACGTCTTTATTCAAAGCCTCCCCATACCTGAAAGATTGGCTGTGGGTTGTTTGCGACTTTGTTCCTCGGCGTCAGTCAAAGTAATCTTGCGCCTGCCAATCTGTTCGATCAACTCGCTCAAACTCAATCCGCGCTCTCTAGCAATAGCGCGAAAACCTTCCCACCCCGCAGATGTTACCTGAATGTTCCTTTGCTTTTTTGGCTCCTCATATCGAGGTTCGCCTCCGCCTAACTTTAAATTAGCTAGAGAGTTGGGGTGGAGCTGCGTTCCTTTGCTTGGGGGCATTTTGCAACATTATCCTTTCGACTTTTTTCTTTATTATCCCACATTACGAGCAATTTTCCGTGGTACTATAGGTAATATGGAATCAACCTATACGAGTCAACTTCTTCAATCTGGTGTCTGGCTTTGGGGCTGGCAAGTCAGGGGTTGACTTATCTCAGGAGGCACTAGGAAATGCACCCAACTCAGGAGACACCGGGCAGCGAGCAGCGTCAACCTTTAGTAGTTTTGCGAGGCTCAACCCGAAAGCACCACCACACTGTTGCAGACTCCCTGCGGATTGACCCAGATTTCCAAACGCTCATCCCTCCTTTGAGTGCGAGCGAGTTTGCTACCTTAGAAGCCAGCATTCAAGA
>DATNQT010000319.1:0-2909 GCA_036703885.1 Candidatus Sericytochromatia bacterium | reverse complement strand
GAGCTAAAAGAAGCCCCAATTAAAGCAGAAGCTCTGCGACGAGCACAGTTAGCAATGATCCGAGATGGTGTGCGTATACAGGGCGGGAAATTGGTTACTACAAAGGGAGAGTTTCCCTTACCACCCGCATTAGTGCGATTGGGTGACAAAGATTTGTCGCATCCCTACTATTGGAGTGCCTTCACAATGATAGGCAATCCCTGGTAATATTAATTCTTTTCAGTTTGAGGAGCGATCGCCAAAACTGACGAAGTAACAACTCATCAGAAACCCTATCCCTCATGAAGTCGGATAACTTCTGGTAATAAAAATATCAACTTCGTATTTTCAACAAGATCGCCCAATCGAAATTGTTACTTCAATTCTACCGAACCGACCTTTAGAGTCGATTGAGTACCCGCCAACTTCTTACACTTAAAATCATGACGTTTGGCTTTTACAACTCTACAAGCAAGTATATTTACTTTTTGAGTCCCTTAGGCAACTTTTAAGCTGTGCTTGATGCTTATAAAGGTCTGTATGCAGATTGAAGTCATACTGAAGATTGCAAAACAGGTGGCTATAGCTTAGAAGGAAGTCATACTGAGAATAAAGTTTAATAAGCTGCCATTTGAGCAATAGGATTTTAGGGCTAGGGTATTGATACTGCCTAGGTTCTCAGGGAATTGTGACACCTGACGAGGTAACAATCGCTCTGCTCTTTAATACCCAACAACAACAGTAGTTTAGGCTTCTGGCTAAAAAAGTACGTAATAGTACTTAGACATCGAATCGATTATTATACAACACTGCACTTTAGTAACAACCGTAAGACAAACTAGTGCAGCGGGAGTGGAAATAACTATCCACTTGGACATTGGTTAAAAGGCTTACTGTACAAGCAATATTCATAAAAGCCTTCGGCATCCTGCCCGGTCACTGAGCGTGTCGAAGTGCTGCCTTATTGCCCTAGCTATTGATGGATATATCTTAAATTTATTGCATCAACAGAAAAATCTGCTAATATCTCTTTTTGTGCGTTAGAGAATCTACTGAAACCATTAGGTTGGCAACGTAGATTCGCTGTTGTACTCAGGGAATCTACTTAAAAAAATGAATAGGAAATTTACGGAGACGCTTGCTCACTAAGCGTCTAGAACCAGAGTGCATACCCGGCAGCCAGTATTTAATGAAACCTTCAAAACACCAGTTAGAAGCCTGCAAACTGCTTTTAACTGTTATCTTGACCGCTTTTTTATGCATCAACTCGTCGTCAATTACTGCCCAGGTAACAATTACAAATACCGCCTCGGGGGGCGGCGGTAATCTGCCAACCGTTAATTCAAATTCAACTTCATTAGTTGCAGGTCAAGCCAAACTAGAGCTGCTCAAAACAGCCGATCGCGCAGCAGCTGAACCAGGCGATACCGTTATTTACCGTCTGGCGCTAAGAAACACGGGTGATGTGGTCGCTAGCAATATCACAATCACCGACACCCAACCCCTAGGCTTACGATTTTTACCGCAGTCATTACAAGGCTCTCTCACGACTGGCTCCACCACAACGCCAGTGAACTTAACCCCAGCGGTGCAGTCACAGCGAACGCTAACATTCACCTATCCCTCCCTTGCTCCAAAACAGACCCTGAATATCGTTTATGCCGCCGTAGTCACACCCGATGCCATTCGGGGTGATGGCAGAAATGTAGCTCAGGAACCCCGCAGTAATATCGCTAGTTTTGTCGTGCGGATTCGACAGGGAATCTTATCGGACTGCGGCACTCTAGTGGGACGGGTATTTGTGGATAAAAACTTTGACGGTCAACAACAAACAGGAGAGCCTGGAGTCCCGAATGCCGTAGTTTACATGGACGACGGCAATCGCATCACCACCGATGCCAATGGCTTGTTCTCTTTAGCCAACGTCTTCGCTGGTAATCGCACTGGAACACTAGATTTGACCAGCTTGCCAGGATACTCCCTAGCTCCAAATAAGTACTTCATTGAAGGCAATAGTCAGTCCCGGCTCGTGCGACTTGCACCCGGAGGAATGGCTCGGATGAATTTTGCCGTAACGCCTGCCTATGGGGAACAGCAGCCATGAAAAGCACTCATTGGTCATTAGTCATTGGTTATTGGTTAAAAACAAAAGATAAGTGGTATCCCTCGATCGCTCTTAGTCTATTGACAGCTTTATTAGGGTTAATGGGAACCTCAAGAGCGGTAGCGAGTAATGAACTGCAAAGAACACCAAACTTAGAATTGGGTGACAAATCCACACAAAGTCAGGCTAAGGATGTAAAGCAGAACGAACCGCAACAAGAGGTAGCACAGAACCCTCAGCTACCTGCACAGTTGGAATCCACCAAATCACTATCCGTTGTCCCCAATCACTTGTCCGTTCAAGAAGAAACACAGGAACGCCGAGAGTGGAACCCGCAGGGACACGGCGAAGCTGTAGTGGAGACGACGCAAGCAGCTCAACAAAGAAGACGCGGCGAAACGGAGACGCAATCCGAAGCGCTTGATGTGTCTCAAACTCTTGGTTCGATAGAGACTGTCTTGGGGTCTGAATCCACCGCTGAATTGTCCGATTCAGTGCCTCCATTTCAGGTAAGGTCACAATCCCTATCTGAAATATCTCCGCTCCCCCTAGAAGCGTCCCCACGTCTGTTCACTGAAGATGCCACTTACAAGATAATTTCCCAAGCTGTTCCGGAACAGCCTGGTGATACGCGTGTTGAAAATAGAATTCAGGAAACGGGTAATAGCCAGCCCCAAACTCCAACCTCTCTTGTTCCTAAAAAAAGTTTTCTCCGAATTGAAATTCTGCCCGTAGGTGACCCCCGTATCCCGGCTGATGGTCGCTCTACCCTGACCCTGAATGGACGAATTCTCAATGAAAACGGTCAACTCATCACTGAAGACGC
>DATNQT010000318.1:0-4404 GCA_036703885.1 Candidatus Sericytochromatia bacterium | reverse complement strand
GGGACTAGGGGCTTCTTCTAGTAGTTTCTGATGACGCCGCTGAATCGAGCAGTCTCGCTCACCCAGATGGATAACGTTACCGTAGCTATCGGCGAGGATTTGAAACTCGATATGGCGAGGACGCACGACAAATTTTTCTAGGTAGACTCCTGAATTCCCAAAGGCAGCTTCGGCTTCTCCTTGAGCGGCTTGAAAAAGTCTGGGGAGTTCACTCTCTTCGTGGACAAAGCGCATCCCACGTCCTCCACCCCCGGCAGTGGCTTTGATCATCACAGGATAACCGATTTTGCGGGCGATCGCTTGGGCTTGTCGCTCACTCGTCAGCAGCCCATCGCTTCCTGGTACTGTTGGCACACCAGATCGTTGCATCGTTTCTTTGGCAGTAGATTTATCACCCATCGCCCGAATTGCTTCTGGGGTGGGACCAATGAAGGAAATTTGATGATCAGCACAGATTTCCGCAAAACGGGCATTTTCTGCCAGAAAACCATAGCCGGGATGAAGAGCAGTGGCGTTGCGAGTTAGCGCGGCGGCAATGATGTTGGGAATATTTAAGTAACTTTTGCTACTGGGTGGTTCACCAATGCACACAGCTTCGTCTGCTAGTTGGACATGGAGGGCGTGCCGATCAATTGTGGAGTGAACGGCAACAGTGGCAATTCCCATTTCTTCGCAAGTTCGGAGAATCCGTAGGGCAATTTCCCCACGATTGGCAATCAAGATTTTTGAAAAGTGCATAAAACAGCGCTGCAACATCCGTATCAGATAGGATAGAGGCGATCGTATCCCCTGTTTGTTACTTTTTCCGAGAAGTTGTGCCGTGTAAGTAGATCGGGAAGCCCGGAATAGAGATACAAATCAATAAATGAATTTTGCTCTTTACTGACTGGCAGACTTTTTGATACAATTACTCATTACGCGGATGTGGCGGAATTGGTATACGCGCACGTTTGAGGGGCGTGTGGCATTGCCTTGCGAGTTCGAGTCTCGCCATCCGCATTATTTATATGTTAGAGGCAGGTGCTAAGAGTTGGCTGTAAAGCAACTTGTAGCACCTTATTTGTATTTCTCAGGTAAATATCTCGTTCGGCTTTCTGACCAAGCTCCGCAGGGTAAGGTGGTAAGTTTTAGGGAACCTACCAAGGAAGCAGTGGTGGTTTCCCAGGCACTTCGTCTCCGGATATCAGTTTGTACTGCTCGTAAGATTATGTCTAGGCTATGCTGAAATCGCGCTTTTAAGGGAAAGGAAAGTCAGCAATATGGACTTGGTATTTTCAGGGCGATTAAGTGTTGAAGAGTTAACAATTGCGATCGCTGATTTACCCGTGTCCTTAAAAGGCACAAAACTCGTACAGCTGTCAGATTTTCACTACGACGGCGTGCGGCTATCGGAAAATATGTTGGCTCAAGCCATTGAAGTCACCAATCAAGCTGAACCGGATCTAATTCTTTTGACTGGCGACTACGTAACTGACGACCCAAACCTAATTGACCCGTTGGTACAGCGACTGAAGCACCTGCAAAGCCGTGCTGGTATCTATGCTGTCTTAGGCAACCACGACCTTTTCTACCGTCGCTCAAAAGCACAAGTTACGGATGCCCTCACTAGCATTGGGGTTCAAGTTTTGTGGAATGAAGTAGTTTATCCCTTGGGGTCAGAATTACCCATCGTAGGACTAGCTGATTTTTGGTCGCGTGAGTTTAATCCCGCCCCTGTAATGAACCAACTCGATCCCAAAACACCTCGCATCGTCTTATCTCATAATCCTGACAGTGCCGAGATTTTACAGCAATGGCGAGTGGATTTGCAGTTGTCTGGTCATACTCATGGAGGTCAGGTAATTATTCCAGGATTGGGACCCGCGCCAGCATTACTTCAAATGCTTAAGCCCCATCTGCCTAAATCCATCCAGTCTTCAATACCTTTCATGAAGGTGTGTACAAGGGTAGTCAAGCATTGGGAATGGGCACAAGGACTACATCAGTTAGGTCAAAACCAGCTATATATCAATCGCGGCTTAGGAAGTTATTGGCCAGGACGGCTATTTTGTCCACCAGAAGTTACAGTCATCACTCTGGCTTAAACGTTCGGGTACTGCTTGAAAGTGTTGAGTGCTGAGTAGGACATAAATTGCAGGGCTAGGCGAGAAAATCAAGACATTGACCGGAAGTAATACCAGGCTTATTCTGGTAAAGCTCTGGGGAATTCTTCTAGGCTGACATCAGTCTTGCTCAATTCCACAAGAAGCCCGTGTACTGGCAATTAGTTAACGAATTTCAACGACTCAGCTAAATATTTAAATTTTTATGAAACTGATTTGTACCCAAAGTGACCTCAATACCAACCTCTCCTTGGTGAGTCGTGCGGTTCCCTCTCGTCCTACCCATCCCGTGTTGGGCAATGTCTTATTAGCGGCGGATACAAAAACTCAGCAGGTGCTACTCACTGCCTTCGATCTCAGCCTTGGCATTCAGACAAGCTTTGCTGCCACAGTAGAAGTAGGTGGTGAAATCGCAATCCCTGCAAAGCTTTTAAACGATATTGTTTCTCGTCTACCAGAGGGAGAAATTACTCTCTCAGACGAAGTAGGGGAAAGCGATGATGGCGATAGTCTGCTCGTGACATTGACTTCTGCTTCAGGGCGTTACCAAATGCGAGGCATGAGTGCCGAGGAGTTTCCAGAACTCCCGCAAGTTAAAGCAGGGGTTGCAGTCCATCTTCCAATAGAAGCCTTAACACAAGGGTTAGGCGGCACTTTGTTTGCTACGAGTTCTGATGAAACTAAGCAAGTGTTGACAGGGGTTCACCTGACAGTGCAGCAAGATAGCTTGGAATTTGCGGCAACAGATGGTCATCGACTCGCTGTTGTGGAAACCACGAACCAAAATGCAGAAGATGATAGTGTGAGCGTTGCGGCAGCGACGCAAGGAGAGTCATCAGAAGCATCGGAACAGGTAGAACCAGCGTCTGATACTTCTGGGTTAGAGTTCACCCTACCCGCTAGGGCGCTACGGGAGTTAGAGCGAACGATCGCAATGCGGCAAGGTACTGACACTGTTATGCTTCACTTT
The DNA here is from genome assembly GCA_036703885.1 of Candidatus Sericytochromatia bacterium. GTDB lineage: Bacteria > Cyanobacteriota > Cyanobacteriia > Cyanobacteriales > Coleofasciculaceae > CADCTM01. The sequence continues at coordinate 1,332 of DATNQT010000318.1, read as the reverse complement.
GAGCAGGGTCAGATTGTCTTCCAAGGAGGAGATCAACGTTTAACCAGCCGTACCTTAGAAGGGCAGTACCCGGCATATAGGCAGCTAATTCCGCGCCAGTTTCAGCGCCAAATCACGATTGAACGGCGTCAATTACTAAGTGCAGTGGAGCGAATCGCTGTGTTAGCTGATCAGAAGAACAATATTGTCAAGTTTAGTATTGACAGTATCAATCAGCAGCTTTCCCTATCTGTAGAAGCTCAAGATGTTGGTAGTGGGCGAGAGTCAATGCCTGCTCAAGTTTCGGGTGATAGCCTGGACATTGCCTTTAATGTCAAATACCTGATCGATGGATTAAAGGCACTTTCTACTTCTGATATTCAGATGCAGATGAATACAGCTGATAGCCCCGTAATTCTGACACCGTTGGGTGGGTTGAAGATGACTTACTTGATTATGCCTGTACAAATTAGAGCGTGATATTCAGTTAAAGGTTTGGCTCAAGTTTTGCGGTAAAATCAAGAGTTCGCAGTCACTCACAACGCTTGCTCAAGGAGTTGCCTCTATGGCCCGGATGTATTACGACGCTGATGCCAACTTAGACTTACTTGCTAATAAAACCATTGCAATCATCGGCTACGGTTCTCAAGGGCACGCCCACGCCCTCAATCTCAAAGATAGCGGCATGAACGTTATTGTGGGGCTGTATCCGGGTAGTAAGTCTGCGGCTAAAGCCCAAGAAGCTGGTTTGCAAGTCCAATCAGTAGCAGATGCGGCTTCATCCGCTGACTTCATCATGATTTTGCTGCCCGATGAAGTACAAAAAACGGTATACAAGAATGAAATTGAGCCAAATCTAACCGATGGGAAGGTACTGGCGTTTGCTCACGGCTTCAACATTCACTTCGGTCAAGTTGTGCCGCCTCCTGAGGTTGATGTGGTGATGGTTGCGCCTAAGGGACCAGGACATTTGGTGCGACGTACTTATGAACAGGGAGAAGGGGTTCCTTGCCTGTTTGCCGTGTATCAAGATGCCACGGGTCAAGCACGCGATCGCGCAATGGCATATGCTAAAGGCATTGGTGGAACTCGTGCTGGTATCTTGGAAACTAGCTTCCGCGAAGAAACCGAAACCGATTTATTCGGAGAGCAAGTTGTACTGTGCGGCGGTTTGAGTGCTTTAATTAAATCTGGCTTTGAAACGTTAGTTGCTGCCGGATATCAGCCAGAATTGGCTTATTTTGAATGTCTCCATGAGGTCAAGTTGATTGTTGACTTGGTTGTAGAAGGAGGCTTGGCAAAGATGCGGGACAGTATCTCCAACACGGCTGAGTATGGCGACTATACCCGTGG
>DATNQT010000317.1:0-2823 GCA_036703885.1 Candidatus Sericytochromatia bacterium | reverse complement strand
CTTTCTCAGCACCCTCACGATCAGCGTCGCCGAAACTCAATGACATCTTGTTTAATCGTGATGTCATAGCCTTCAAAAAAGTCTTGCCCTAGAAGTCCTATGGGCATTGCTGGCGGAGCGATCGCAACTTCTAGCTTTCTTTTGAGGCGACCGTCAATTTCTATTGAATTGAGAAAGGCAAACGGTAAGGCTACAGCAGAGCCATCTGCAATTCGCTTCACTGTTACTCCTACTGGTTTTAATCTTAATGAGTTTGCCATTGACTGGGTAATTAGAGTGCCGCTAGCACCTGTATCAAAAAGCATCTCAAATTTCTGAGTGCCATTGAAAGAAACCTCAACGATCGGTATACCACCGGTTCGCCCAATGATGGGGACGGAGAAGAACTGAGGATTGGCATCACCTTGGGTCGGTTTTTTCGCTATCGGAGTCGATCTTTGTTTAGCATCTGCTAGAAAATTTTGGTATAGGTTCAGCTTTTTTTGGGCTTTTGGATGGTTGCTACTAGTTTTAGGGACAGCCTTTAACAACTGAATAGCTTGTTGCCATTGGCTTGCCACTAAGCTCCAATCATCTCGCGACACAGCTGATTTAGTGATGGTAACTGCACCTGTGGCGATATCGATCGCTTGTTCGTAGTTCGTGTCAGGTTCCGGCGTTGATTTCGCTGGGGTTGGTGGAGTTGCTTGCTTTTGAGGGCGTTGCGGCGTCAGGCTAGGAGTAGCCTGGGCTTTGGCAACTGGGCGGACTGGTGGGCTAGAAGAGGTTTCAGGAGTATCGCTGCTACAGGCAACACTGCTCAACATCAAAAACCCTGAAACAACAATCCAAGTGGCAGTTTTGGGAAAAGATTTCCACATAATTAAGAACCCTGTGTGAGGCGAGAGGATTGCGTGGCTTCTCTAGTCATATATCTTTCGCTAGATGGATGTCAATAATAAACTCTTTCTAACGATTAATAGTAATTGACCAGAGAGATAAGGTGCTGTAGTATTTATCACCCCTGATTTGACTTTTTATGCAGGAAGTTTAACGCGAACTACTCCTGGCTATTTTTTCTTTGCGATAGCGAAGCGCCGCATCCTTTGAATAGTTTCCCCAATAGCGGTTACCGTATTTATCCACGTTGTTCTGAGTTTAAAAATTGGTAACCTTTAAACTGATTGCTAAAGCAGAAGCAGCCACTTGTTACAACACCTGGGAAATTGGAGACAATCATGTCACAAGCCAATAAGATTTTAGATTTTTGGTTTGGCAAGCCTGATGAGCCAGGTTATGGAAAACCTCGAAAAGCATGGTTTACCAAAAACCCAGAGTTTGACCAAGAAGTGCGATCGCGTTTTATGACAGACTACGAGCAGGCAGCCACGGGTCAACTAGATGACTGGAAAGCATCGCCCCTAAGCTGTTTAGCGCTGATTATCCTGCTCGATCAGTTCTCCCGTAATATGTTTCGTGGTCAGCCAAAAGCCTTTGCTACTGACCCACAAGCTCTAGCTTATGCCAAATACGCGATCGAGCGGGGCTTCGATAAAGAGCTACTTCCCATACAGCGCTGGTTTGTCTATATGCCATTTGAACACAGTGAGAACCTAGCCGAGCAGCATCAGTGCGTAGAGCTGTTCTCAACACTGCAAAATTACCCCGAATGTACCAGTGGCGTCGATTACGCCCTCCGCCACCTCAAGATAATTGAACGCTTCGGTCGTTTTCCCCACCGAAACAAGATTCTGGGTCGGGAAACAACTCTAGAAGAAGCAGAATTTCTCAAGCAACCTGGTTCATCCTTCTAATTGGTTGGTTATTGGTTGTTTCCTGATAACCAACAACCAATAACCAATAACTAACAACAAATGACAAATCAAGAGAATCTACGCCAACTGCTACTGCAACTTGATGGTCGCGGTTACAAAGCTTATAAAGATATCAAGGGAAGCTATAAGTTCCCAGACTTTATCTTAATTATTGACCGGGTTCAGGGAGACCCTTTCGCTACTCCCAGCCAAGTGCGGGTGCAACTACTGCAGTCAGTTGCTGGTTTTCCCGATAACCTTTATAGAACCCTATCCCGCGAAATCGCACTGCGGGATTACTTAACTCGCTCTTTTTGCCAAGCGGCACAGGAAATCAGCTATCGGCGAGGTACTGGTAACAGCGGACGAATTACGATTACTGATGTTGGACAATCCGTTCTCGATCGCACTTCAGCCTTCGTTACCAATGAATTAGTAGAAGTCCGCTTTATTGTAGGGTTGCCAGCGCATGGTCGCAGTATTGCTGGGCGTCAGGCGGCTCAAATGCTGTGCGATGATATTCCCCAAATTGTCGATCGCTCTCTGATGTATCGCCATCTGGATGCGGCGGCGATTGAGCATCACGTCGCAACCATTGAAGATGCAGATTCGTTGCGCCAGCATTTGGTAGAACAGGGACTGGTTGCTTTCATTCCGGACGGCGCGATTCTGCCCCGACGCAGTGGCGTTGATGACCAACCCTTATCCACCGATGCCGTGCCTTTCCAGTCTCCAGAAACGTTGCGAGTTGAGTTTACCTGTCCGAATCGCGGGTTAATTACTGGTATGGGTATCCCGGTTGGTATTACCTTGATTGTCGGCGGTGGCTATCATGGCAAATCTACCTTACTCAGAGCAATTGAGCTAGGAGTTTACAACCACATTCCTGATGATGGGCGAGAACTGGTTGTCACCCATCCAACTGCTGTGAAGATTCGGGCAGAGGATGGTCGTAGTGTAAAGAGTGTAGACATTTCGCCTTTTATTAACCAGCTGCCTCAGGGTCGCTCTACAAGTCAATTTTCAACAA
>DATNQT010000316.1:0-6566 GCA_036703885.1 Candidatus Sericytochromatia bacterium | reverse complement strand
GAAGAATAACTGAGCATGAAATCGCAGCGTCCAAAAGATAATGCGATAGTTGAATTTTCCTTTAAAGCGATTAACCGGGTCTTGAAAGTAGATATCCTGGGTGTAAATGTCGTAGGAGATATCTTTTTCAAATAGTGTCGGTAAGTCTTTTTGCAGGATTTCTATTACCTTTTCTACCTGTAATTCATAGTCGCTTTTGCTCAAATTCTCTGAAGCCGTCACTTTTCCCCGCTCCTAATCGTCCCTTGTCACAGGATAGCGCTTTGCGATCGCCTTAGCTGCCGAATGGAGCGCGATGCACTCGCCACGGCTAGGCAGGGCGTAAAATTGCCAAGCCTAGAGAAAGTACTTTAGCCCAGCTATAGATAATCTTTAAGTAATTTACCCAGTATTGAAATACCCCGTTCGATCACGTCTGACTTGTGGGAAAAATTCAGGCGCATCGCATTATAACCCTGATGATTTGGGAAACAGCACGTACCATCAGCAATAAAAACATTCTGAGACAGCGCCGCTTGGCAATACGCTGGCATTGATAAACTCGCAGGGAGTTGTACCCACAAAAAAAGTCCCCCATTCGGAACCGTCCAAGACGCTTCGGCTGGAAAGTAACGCTCCAAAGCATTCAACATAGCATTCCGGCTGAGTTGATGCTTGGTTTTCAATTGAGCCAAGTGGCGACGGTAATGTCCTGAAGCTAGATACTCGCTGATAATTGCTTGGGAAACCGTAGAAACGTGCAAGTCATGCAGCAATTTGCGTTCCACCAAAGGCTGATAATGTTCGCCCGTTACAACCATATAACCGACTCGAATACCGGGCATCAATGTTTTTGAGAAAGTGCCGATGTAAGTCACTACATCTTGTTGGTCTAATGCTTTGATGGGTGGAGGTACGGGTTCAAAGCTTAATCCTTCATAAGCGTTATCTTCAAGAATTCTACAGTTATACCGTTGCGCTAACCGCAACAATAAGGAGCGATGAGCTTGGGAGGTGGTCACTCCGGTGGGATTATGCAGCGTACTGATAGTAAAAATTAGCTTGGGGCGGTGAGTATGGAGGTATTGCTCTAATAACTCTAGATTCATGCCTTCCACCGTCATTGGAATACCAATCACCCTGGCTTTTAGGCTAGACAAAATATCGAGTACGCCGTGATAAGTAGGGCTTTCTACGATTACCCAATCTCCCGGTTGCACGTAATGGTTAAGTGCTAAAGATAGCCCTTGTTTAGAGCCATTGGTGACAATTAAATTCTCTGGTGTCACCTCTAAACCCCGTTGTACCAGCATTCGCGATAGTTGTTGCCGTAGAGTCAACTGTCCCTGGGGTAGGTCGTAATTAAATAGAGTAGACCCTACCTGACTCATGGCGCGTCTGGCAATTCTCTGCAAATCTTCTAACCCTGATTCTTCAGGAAAACCACCACTCAGGTTAATCATTTCTGGGTGCTGGTGAGCGCACAGAGATGCCATATAGGTGTTAAAAAATGACCCGCCTTGCCGCTCTGATAGAATCACCTCTTGAGGTGGGGCAAACTGACTGGTGGATTGAGGAGACGTAATGGGAGGTACGCTGACGAAGTACCCTGACCCCGGACGAGCATAAATCAATCCATCCGCTTCGAGGACACGATAGGCTTCAATGACGGTTAATTTATTGACTCGTGTAGTTTCAGCAAGGGAGCGAATTGAGGGCAGTTGGTCTCCCGGTTGCAAAGCGCCTGACTCAATGAGACGACGAATGCGATCGCGTATTTGTAAATAAACGGCTTGGGCTGAGTTCCGGTCTAAAGGAATTTTCACTCTTCCAAGTCCTTCGTGTGAAGTGAGTGATGCTTGAGGGATGTTAGCAATATAGACGATTTTCTATCTTTCTTGGCTGGTACAGTTTTGTTGAGTTTAACTAGAACAGTTTTCTAATACCGTCACTGTACTATTGAAAGTCTTTTAATTTGTACCTTATCAGTAGAAGAGTTTTAGAGGAAAGTCAGTAATAACGAACTCACCTTTAGAGGAGTAGTGGTAATGAAAACCTCTAATACTCGCTTAACTTTACATCAGGAACACTTACAGAATCCACAAGTAGGTTTAGCAATATTTCCTGTTTTGAGAAAGACTTTGCAGTATCTAATGCAAACGTTTATTGGAAGTAACGACCTACGAATTTGGCTAACCTGCGATCGCTTTGGGAAGAATTGGTGGCACGTCTATGACCCTATTACAGGTAGGCATAGCTCTGTAGATTCTGAAGAAAAATTACGGGAATGGATTGAAAAGCGTTATTACAATTGAAGACTTTTGCCAGTTAGAGTCTTTGCTTTAAATTATCCTTAGTCAATAGCTATCTTCCAATTTTACTCATTAATGAGAATTGGAAGATATATTTTTTGGTAGAATTTAAGTGAATTTATCTAGTACATCAGGTATAGACTATGCTCCGGCTATATGACTTTTTACCCTCTGGCAATTGTTACAAAATACGTCTTTTGTTAACGCAATTAGAAATTCCTTTTGAAAGAGTAGACATCAATATCCTAAAACATGAAAGCCGGACACCGGAGTTCTTAAGCAAAAACTTAAATGGTCGTGTTCCTGTCTTGGAACTCGAACCAGGCAAATATCTATCAGAATCAAATGCCATCCTTTTTTATTTGAGTGAAGGAACCGAATTTTTCCCAACTCGGATGTGGGAACGGGCAAAAGTCATGCAATGGCTGTTTTTTGAACAGTATAGCCATGAACCTTATATTGCTACTTCCAGATTTTGGATTAGTGAACTTGGTAAGGCGGATGAGTATCGAGAGGCGCTTAACCAAAAACGTGAACCAGGTTATGCTGCACTTACAGTGATGGAAACACATTTAACGAACCACAAGTATTTTGTAGGTGAGTGTTACAGCATTGCTGATATTGGTTTATTTGCTTACACTCACGTAGCTGATGAAGGTGGATTTGATTTAACAAGATTTCCCGCCATACAAGCTTGGATAGAACGTGTGAAAGACCAACCTCGGCATATCACAATCACAACAAACTTCTGAGTGCAATAGCTCTATATCAATCCGATGTCAGTTGTGAATTTCAAGCGGATGCAGTGCAGGCTTTGACGCCAAACGGCTAAGGCTTGGCAACAGCTACTAAAGAAGTTTAGTGGCTATAGAGTTGCGCTGGGAAGAAGTTTATCAATATCTATAGCAATTCTATTTGAGTTGTAAGATGCCAGAGGTTTAGATTCCCGACTTCTCAAAGCAGTCGGGAATATTGCTTTCACAAACCATTTAGAACTGCTATAGATGTTCAGAAGGAAGTTTATAAAGATTTGATGAAGGCTCTCTGACAGGGAAGATATTTCAACATTAATATTAAGAACGCTTAGGTCTAACTAAGGTAAAATAGCACATAACGACGCTTTTAAGTAAAATTATCTCTAGTAGCAATATAAGTAGTAGTTTTTCAGCTATCAGTAGCAAAATACTATTGACTCAAATAACACCCAAAAACTCATAAAATCAACAATTGCAAATTCCGTATTTACGCGGAGTGCAAATAGCAGAAAAATCATAATAATAGAGTTGAACTTCTTTTCTCTTATAATCCCTGAGGCTGTCAGTTCTACGTAGTTTTGATAACTCTCTAAAGAATATGTAAAGTAATTTCAAAGCTTTGCATTTAGTTATCTTCTGAAAAAACAAGCAATTAGCCTCACGATAAATTTTGAACGACCTATGCTGAAAATTCTACAAGACTGGTTCTCTGGAAACTTCATGGCTCATGGGTATTGCTTCCTTTGGAAGCCAGAACTAGTTTGGCTTCACGCTGGGTCAGACTTTCTAATTGCTCTAGCTTATTACTCCATACCTCTGCTGCTTATCTACTTGGTTCGTCAGCGCCGCGATTTACCCTTCCAGGGAATTTTCTTCTTATTTAGTAGCTTTATTTTGTCTTGCGGTACCACTCACTTACTGGAAATATGGACGCTTTGGCATCCATATTATTGGCTATCAGGTTTGATGAAAGCGCTTACAGCGATAGTCTCCCTATACACAGCCTCCGAACTAGTATCGTTAGTGCCAAAGGCACTGGCATTACCCAGCCAAGCTCAGTTAGAAGCCGCTAACCTGGCACTGGAACATGAAATTGCTGAACATAAGCAAACGGTAGAAGCACTGGAGAAGTCCCAGCAAAGGTTGTCGCTACTCGTACAGCAAACGCCACTAGCCGTGATTGAATGGACTCTTGATGCTCGTGTAAGCGATTGGAATCCTGCCGCCCAGACGCTTTTTGGATATGAAGAAAGTGAAGCAATCGGGCATCATGCCGCCGAACTGATGGTATCTGGCTGTGCCGAGGAGCAGTTCAACCACGCTTGGCAAAATCTTTTGTCATGTCAAGGTGGAAGTTGTAGCACCAACAAACACCATACCCAAGACGGCAGAACTTTATTTTGCGAGTGGCACAACATTCCCCTGGTTGAGCCTAATGGCAGTCTAATTGGCGTCGCGTCCCTGGTACAAGATATTACCCAGCGGAAGGAGGCGGAAGATGCCCTGCGTAAAGCTTATGAAGAGTTAGAACAACGAGTTGAGGAACGGACGAAAGAGCTTGCAAGAGCCAATAAAGTTTTGCAGGCTGAAATTAGCGATCGCCAATTAGCAGAATCAGCCTTGTGGGAGAGTGAAACCCGCCTGCACACGGTCATTACACAAGCGCCGATTATCTTATATGCCACCAATCGCGACGGTATCCTCACCCTCCTAGAAGGCAAGGGACTGGAGCCTTTGGGAACTCAACTGGGCATTGCCGGACAATCCAACTTCGACCTCTATCGCAGCAAACTCCAAATCTCAGAAAATCTTCACGATGTCCTTGAGGGGGCTGATAGAGCATGGATAGTTAAAGTCGGCGACTTAGTGTATCAAAACCGAGCAACGCCAGTACGAGACAAAAACGAACAAGTGACAGGGCTAATTGGCGTTGCCACTGACATTACCCAGCGTCAGCAGGCAGAGGAGGCACTAGCAGAGCGCGAACGCTATCTAGCCGCCTTAGTCGAAGTTCAGCGTCGATTGTTGGCAATCAAAGGGGAGGAAAACTACCACACAGCGGTTCTGGAACTGCTGGGACAAGCGAGCCGCGCTAGTCATGTTTATATGTTTGAAAACTCCTGCGATGCTAATGGGCAGCTACAACTCAGGCAGCGAAGTTACTGGTGCGCCACTGGGGTTTTCTGCCAACTAGACAGCTACACCTGTCAGAATTTGTCCTATGACGAATGTTTCCCCCATTGGTTCGAGCGGTTGGCACGGGGAGAAACAATTATGGAACGAGTTGCTGACATTCCGGAATCAGAACGCTTTGTATTGGAACGACAGGGGGTTTTATCTGTGCTGGTTTTACCCTTAACCGTGCAAGAGCAGTTCTTTGGGTTTATCGTCTTTGACAACTGCACAGAGGCACGGTTATGGTCAGCGTCGGAAGTAGAGTTATTAAAGGCAGCAGCAGCGGCGCTCTCGTTACAGCACGAGCGTTCTAAGGCTGAGGCTGCTCTGCGGCACTCAGAAGCCCAACTGCGAGAGCAAGCTACTAAACTGGAACAGACTCTACACCAGCTCAAGCAAGCCCAAGCCCAACTGGTACAGAGCGAAAAGATGTCTAGCTTGGGATTAATGGTAGCTGGCATTGCTCACGAGATTAATAATCCAGTTTGTTTCGTTTATGGAAATCTGACTCCGGCTGGCGAATATATCCATGAACTGCTGAAGCTAATTGAACTATATCAGCACCACTATCCAGTTTCAGTACCAGAAATTCAGGATTATGCACACGAGATTGAATTGGACTTCCTGATGGAAGATCTACCCGATCTCTTGAATTCCATGAAAGTAGGGGCTGAACGAATTCGAGATATTGTCGCGTCTTTGCGGATGTTCTCGCGGCTGGATGAAGCAAAAATGAAGCAAGTTAATATCCACGAAGGCCTCGATAGCACTCTGCTGATTTTGCAGCATCGGCTGAAGGAAAAGCCAGGACGCCCTGCCCTTGAGGTGATTAAAAAGTACGGCGATTTGCCACTGGTAGAGTGTTATCCTGGCCAGCTCAACCAAGTATTTACAAACATTATGGCGAATGCGATCGACGCTTTAGAGTCACAGACAGTAAGTAGCGAACAAATAGACTGTGAAACATTCCTTCCTCACCCATCACCTCGGATCGAGATTTGCACTGAAATTGTAAATAATATTGAATCCTCTGAAGATTCGCAGAGTGTAGTTATCCGAATTATCGACAATGGTCCAGGCATGACGGAACGGGTGAGGTTGATGCTTTTTGACCCTTTCTTTACAACTAAACCCGTGGGGCAAGGTACGGGTCTAGGTTTGTCGATTAGCTATCAAATTATAGTCGCAGAGCACGGTGGTGAATTACGTTGCGTGTCAGCACCCGGACAGGGAACGGAGTTTATTATTCAGATTCCGATCGCTCAAGCCAATCGCCAGTATCTTACTACTAGTACAACTTCCCCTGTCATGGGATGTTGCTGAGTAGGAATTGGCAGATTTGGAG
>DATNQT010000315.1:0-19351 GCA_036703885.1 Candidatus Sericytochromatia bacterium | reverse complement strand
AATGCTCTTGACCTTTGCCAAGAGAGTGGATACCGAAAAAAGGTGGTTGGGAACCGCTCGGTTGAATTGGCACTAAGGAAAACCAAGGAGATGACCATCCTGACTGGTGAAGAATCTTAGCCAGTTGCTCAACGGTTGGTGATTGGAAGAGGGCAGCCAAAGGGAGATTTTTCCCGAAGGCTTTCTCGATTTGTGCCAATAGGCGCACGGCTAGGAGGGAGTGTCCTCCCACGTCAAAGAAATTGTCCTTCACACTAATGGGCTTTTTGCCTAAAACGTTTTCCCAAATTTTTGTTAGTTGAATTTCTAAATCATCGCTGGGAGGCACAAAGGTTTCTTCTGGCTTTTGCCTGAAGCTGGTTGGGACACCATTCTTGTCAAACAGCCGATTAGGTTCTATTGCTGTGAAGAGTGGCAGCAATAAGAGGTGCTGTTCTGGATTTGCAACAATGCTTTCCAGCAAAGTCTGAAAATCCCTTAGCATCTGGTTGATAGTAGTATCATTGAACAAATCAGTTTTGTAATCGAGTATCCCTGTTAGTCTTTCTTCCTTCTCCTCCATGGACAGAGACAAATCAAAATTCGAGGAGCCATTGTGTACATCCAGGGAACTAACTGTTATTCCTGGTAACTTTAGGGGCTGACTTGATAGATTGTGTAAGACAAACATCACTCGAGGCAGGGGCGTACGAACTAGATTTGGGAAATCCGCTAGCTTCTGAAAAGGCAGGTCTTGGTGTTCATGTGCTCCCAAGGCTACTCGGCGTACTCGAGCAACGAGTTCCCGAAAGTTTTGACTCCCGGACAACTCAGTACGCATCACAACTATATTGTTGAAGTACCCGATTAGCCCCTCGGTCTCCACTCGGTTGCGACATGCTACGGGTGAGCATACAATGATGTCTTCTTGCCCTGTATATCGGTAGAGCAAAGTCTTAAACGCTGCCAGCAAGGTTATGAAAAGAGTAACCCCTTCCCGCTCGCTCAGCACCTTGAGGGCATTGGTTAGGTCCTTAGTTAGTACCAGGGATTTACGCGAACCTTGGTAGTTCTGGACTGGAGGTTTTGATCTGTCTATGGGTAATTCTAGCGCAGCAATGCTGCCGTCCATCTGCTGCTTCCAGTAGGAAAATAGGGATTCTAGAACCTCACCTTGTAGCCATTGTAGTTGCCAGACAGCAAAGTCCGCATACTGAATAGGCAGGTCAGGAAGTGGCGAGGGCTTTCCGGTGGAAAAAGCTTCATAGATATCTGTAAGTTCCCGAAAGAATATATTAAAAGACCAGCCATCAGAGACAATGTGGTGCATTGTCAGGAGTAGTATGTGTTCCTCTTCAGCCAAGCACAGAAGTTTGACGCGCAACAACGGTCCTTGAACTAGGTCAAAAGGTTCCTGAGCCTCCTCATTTGCCAACCACTGAGCTTCGGTTTCCCGCTTGCTCTCATGGAATTTCTGGAGGTCTGTCACTAACAGGGTCAAGGTTTGATCGGCAGAGATGACCTGAACAGCTTGCCCATTCTTTACCGAAAAGGTAGTTCGTAGGATTTCGTGGCGTCGCACAATTTCCTCTATGCTCTGCTCCAGTGCAGCCACGTTAAGCGGACCCACTAGGCGAAAGGCTACGGGAATGTTATAGACAGAACTGTTGGGTTCCAACTGAGCAAGAGACCAAAGGCGTTGTTGAGCAAAGGACAGAGGTAGATTGCCAATCCTGGGAACAGGGGAAAGGGGTATGGAAGTGGTACTTGCAGCCATGTTTCTTTGGCGCAGCAACGAGAGAAGTTCTGCCTTGTACTCAGTCAGAGAGTCACGCAGTTCTGGCGTCAGTATAGCCTTTGGGGCACGAATGCGTAGCTGGTCGCCATCAGCCCACAACTTTACACCCCGCTGGGATAGTTCCGCTAAGAGTTCGTCTAAGTTCATAGTGTGATTTCCTCCACATCATCACTGAGGTCTGAGAATGGATCGTCTGATAGGATTATGCTAGCTAAGGCTAATTGCTCAAGCACTAGACCTGCCAGATGTGCAATGCTGGAGCGATCAATGAATGTCATTACAGGCAGGTTCACGCCCAAATCAGTCATAAGCCGATTATTCAGCTCAATACCCATCAAGGAGTCAAGGCCCTGTTCAATCAAAGATTGATTTGGATCTGGACGATGGGATATAGGGAGAGCAAGGACTTGGGTCATCCGCTCCAGGAGGTAATCAACCATTAGTTCCTTACGCTTATCTGTGGGCAAATCCTTCAATCGTTGTAAAAGCTCATTCTTTTGTGCAGACGGTTGCTTTGTTTCTTCTTCTTCCTGTGGAGTTGCCTCACAAATTAATTCTGAGAACAGCGACAGTGGACGATTTGAGTTTAAATGCTGTGTAAATACCGACCACTCGAATGGTAAAACACCAACCTGTGCTAAATTTTGTCCTACCAACTGTTCTAGTACCTGCATTCCCTGCTCTGGAGCAATGGTACTCACTCCCTGAGCAGTCAAACGATCGTGGTTGCGAGCGCTCAGGTTAGCCGCCATTCCAGAATCGCCCCATGGTCCCCAGTTAATGCTCAATCCTGGCAGTCCTAGGGATCGGCGATAATGGGCTAGGGTATCCATGAACGCATTGGCTGCGGCATAATTTCCTTGACCGGGTGAACCTAGTAACGAGGCAGTTGAGGAAAATACCAAGAAGAAATCCAGGTGCTGTTTCTTTGTCAGTAGGTGCAGGTTCCAAGTTCCTTGTACCTTAGGAGCCATTACCCGTGTGAAGCGCTCCCAATTTTGTTGTAATAGTATTCCATCGTCAAGAACACCCGCAGCATGAACTATCCCTCGCAGAGGTGGCATTGATACCTCAATCCCCTCAAAGATTCTGATTAAGTCCTCTTCATTGCATACGTCGGCTTGAGCAACTTGAATTTTGGCTCCTACGTGCTTCAGTTGGCTTATGGTTTCCTGCGTCTGACTTGACGCCCCGCTACGCCCGATTAGCACCAATTGTCTGGCTCCCTGTTCCACCATCCACTGGGCAACCTTCAACCCCAAAGCTCCTAGACCACCAGTAATCAGATAGGTAGCATCCGATCTGAGGGTTAACTTTTGAGATGCTGGCAGCTGCTTCTGCACCACACGAGCAACATAACGGTTTCCATCCCGGAACGCTAAATAGTCTTCTCCTTGTGAATTCTCAATCTCCGCTAACAGCTTTGTTGCTTCATCTTCAGTTACTTCAGAAGCTAAATCTAGCATTCCTCCCCAAAATTTAGAATGTTCCAGAGCAACCACTTTACCCATTCCCCACAAAGAAGCTTGAGCCAGTCCCGGAAGCGAGGAACCAACTGGTACTGCCCCTCGCGTTACCAACCACAATCGGGGCGAGGCTGAATGGTTGTGCTTGACCAGAGCTTGTAGTAGATGCAAGACACTACCAACACCTAGAACCTGAGCCTGTTCTAGAGAGGAGAGGCTCAATTCATTTGCCAATCCTGCTTGTAAACTCCACAGGTAAACAACTCCTTGTAAAGGGTGATCGCTCGTCGTTAAAGCTTCTTGAAAAAGACGATCAAAGTCGGCTGGCCTGGAAGGGTTGATGCTCCAAGCTTGAGTTTCTTGGGTCTGATAGGTGTTTCCAGCATAGACCAAAATGGGGTTGTGGCCCCGTTCGTACAAGAGTTTGGCTAGGGTTTGTCCTACCCCCCCCAAGTCAGCAAAAATTAGCCAACTGCCAGATTTATAAAGTTTGTTTTTCTCTGTGGTTGTCGTCAACTGTCGCGGCTTGGGGTGCCATTTTACCTCATAAAACCAATTTTTGATAGATGCTGCTATTAGCTGCTGTTGGTTTTCCTTAAACAATAGTTCTAAAAGCTTAGGTAGTAATTTCAACTCATCGTCTGAAAGTTTTCCTCTAGTTTCTAAATGCTGAGCTAATTGTTGGGTATTGCCGTTGAGCAGAAGGTTAACAATTGGGGTCTGAGCATTTTCTTGAGATAAAAACGCTACTTTTTGATGCCCATTTTCCATTAACTCTACCCAATAGCGCTGCCGTTGGAATGGATAAGTTGGTAGTTGGAGATGCCCTCGTGAATAATCCCGATCAAAACTTGACCAATCTATAGATCCTCCACGCACGTATAATTCTCCCAAACTTTGGAGTAACTGCTGCCAATCCGAATGTCCTTGACGCATACTGGGGAGCCAAATTCCCACTCCTTCTGGCAGACAGCGACGGCCCATTCCCAACAAAGTAGGCTTTGGACCTATCTCCACAAACACCTGAAACTGCTCCTGATGAAGAGTCTCCATGCTTGTCGCAAATCTCACTGGCTTTCGTACATGGCTTAACCAGTAATTAGGCGTAGCTATCTCGTCTTTGATTATTCCACCTGTGACATTTGAAATTAAGCCTATTTGTGGAGATGAGTAACTAACTTCTAAGGCAATTCGCTCAAAAGTTGGCAGCATTGGCTTCATCAAGGGGGAGTGGAAGGCATGGGAGACATTTACTTTTTTTGTCTCAATACCTTCTTGTCTAAGGCTTTCTGCAACGCAGCGGACTGCTTCGGAATTTCCAGAAATTACCATACACTCAGGACCGTTAAGAGCAGCGATCACCACATCTGGGGCATAGGGTTGAATCGCTGCTGCTACCCGGGCCTCATCCGCAAACACTACCACCATCTCACCACCCGGAGGTAATGCCTGCATTAAACGCCCTCGTTCGGCAATCAGCTTCAAGCCATCTTCCAGACTAAATACCCCCGCTACACAGGCGGCGACATACTCACCCACACTATGACCTATTGCTACCGCTGGTTCTATCCCCCAGGATTTCCATAGTTTGGCTAAAGCATATTCCAAGGCAAATAAAGCGGGTTGGGTATAAGCGGTCTCATTTAAGGGGGAACTCATCCCTGGTTCGGGATACAGGACTGAGAGCAGAGGTTTTTCTAAATAGGGACGCAGAATTTCATCGCAGCGGTCAAGGGTTTTGCGGAAGGTCGGCTGATTTTCATAGAGTTGGCGTCCCATGCCTACATACTGGCAACCCTGACCAGTGAATAAAAAGGCAATCTTCGGGCGTTTCCGGCTGGTCACCTTTCCACTTATCAGCCCTACACTCTCCCTTCCGTCGGCAAACGCACTCAATTGTTCACGCAGTTCTACGGTAGAGTCAGCGACTACAGCTAGGCGGTAGTCAAACTGCGATCGCCCAGTGTTAGCGGTAAAGCAAATATCTGCCAGAGACTCTGTAGGATGGTTAGCTAAAAATTTCTCATAACTCTGTGCCAGTTCCTTCAGGGCATTTTCACTTTTTGCTGACAGGGTAAGAATGTGCAAGGGACGCTCAACCTGATTGGTGGCTGAGGTCTGTATCGGTGCTTCTTCCAGAACAACATGGGCATTAGTACCTCCAAAACCGAAAGAACTTACCGCAGCTAGGGCTAGGGCTACCCCCTCTGGCCAAGGACCCAGAGTTTGCTGAACTTTCAAGGGAAGCTTGTCAAAATGAATATAAGGATTCGGCTCCCTGAAATGCAGGCTCGGCGGAATCTGCCGATGTTTGAGCGACAGCGCCACTTTAATTAACCCAGCAATCCCCGCTGCTGCCTCCAGATGTCCAATATTGGTCTTAACTGAACCTACAGTGCAGTAGTGTCCAGAAGGGCGATCGTTGGTCAGCACTGCTCCCAGAGACTTCATCTCTATCGGGTCGCCCAACTTCGTGCCTGTACCATGAACCTCGACGTACTGAACCAGACCTGGCGATACTTCAGCCAGTCGGTAAGCTTCCCGTAGAACAGCCTCCTGTGCCCACGGATTTGGAGCGGTGAGCCCATTACTGCGCCCGTCCTGATTGACCGCGCTACCTCGAATTACAGCATAGATGGGATCTGCATCGGCGAGAGCTTGCGAGAGGGGTTTTAAGACGACGACACCAAGACCCTCGCTGCGAACGTAGCCATTAGCTCGGGCATCAAAGGTTTTGCAACGACCATCGGGAGCCATAAACCCTGCTTTGGCGAAGCTAACTGTAACCGATGGCGATAACATAATATGCACGCCCCCCGCCAATGCCAGGGTGGACTCTCCACTCCATAAACTCTGGCAAGCAAGGTGAACGGCAACGAGGGAAGAGGAGCAGGCCGTATCAATCGCCATACTTGGTCCCTGGAAATCAAACACATAAGAGATGCGGTTGGCTATAATAGCATTAACGTTACCTGTTGGGGTATAGGGGTCAAGATGAAGGGGTTTTCCTATCAGAAGCTCGTAGTAATCAAAGCTCGATACTCCTATAAATACACCAGTTCGAGTTCCTGCCAGACGATCCGGTATCTGTCCAGCATCTTCTAGAGCTTCCCACACTACCTCTAGTGAGATTCGCTGCTGGGGATCCATGCTGGCGACTTCTCGTGGAGCGATACCGAAAAACTGGGGATCAAATTGATCGACCTGCTTCAAAAAACCACCCCAGTGGGTATTGATTTTGCCCGGTGTTGCCGATGTGGAATCGTAGAAAGCTTTTGCATCCCAACGCGATTTGGGTACCTCGGTAATGGCATCTATGCCATCGCACAGAAGCTGCCAAAATTCAGCCGGATTATTAGCACTGGGGAAACGACATCCGATTCCAGTAATTGCAATAGGTTCTCTACTCATCCTCTTTCTCCTTGATTCTATTGTTCTACATGCTGCAATTAGGAGTGCGATTTTGTTAGAATTTACAGGACAAATGTGACTGGGAGTGCCTTCAAACTCCGCAAGATCATATGCTTCCTCCATTCCAGCGTTTCAGTTTGGAACCGAAGATTGGGTAACTGTTGTACTAGTGCGTTGATTGCTATCTGTCCTTGGCTACGTGCCTGGGCAGCCGCAACGCAATAATGAATTCCACTGCCAAAAGCGAGGTGGCAGTTTTCGCTCCGAGTGAAATCGAGGCAATCAGGATTGGGAAATTGGGCTGGGTCGCGATTAGCGGCTCCCAGACAGAGGAACACCTGCTCTCCCGATCTAATTGTTTGACCACCGATTACTACATCTTCAAGGGCTTCTCTAGCGACGATCTGCGTTGAGCTATCGTACCGTAGCAGTTCCTCCACAGCGCTTTGAATGATGTTTGGCTCTTGCTTAAGCTTTTCCATCTGTTCGGGGTGACGAAGTAAAGCAAGCATACCGTTACCTATCAGATTTGATGTAGTTTGTTCACCGGCACTGAATAAAACAATACAGATAGACAATAGCTCATCTTCACTGAGATGTTCCCCCTGGTCTCTACCAGCAATCAGGAAACTCAGCAAGTCGTCCTGTGGGTTTTTTTCTCGTTCTGCGATCAGACCCTGGAAGTATTCGATAAACTTCTGAGAAATCTGATTCAGGTACTCATACCCCTCTAATGATATCAGCGGTTCAAAGATATGGTGAAACAACTCGTCCGACCATCGATGCAACTGGTTGTGATCTGCCTCTGGTACTCCTAACATTTTGGCGATCACGATGGTTGGTAATGGGGAAGCAAAATCGGCAATGATGTCCATAAAGCCGGTATACCGAACTTTGCTGAGCAGCTCCTCCACAGTGGTACAAATTAGGGGGCGGATACGTTCACCTGTCCAATGCAAGAGGGCTTTGCTAGCTATCCTCCGCAGTCTAGTATGATCAGGTGGATCTAAAAACAATAACCATTTACTGATCGCGATTGTCAGCGAATCAAATTCTAGTTGCTCGATGCGTTGACCTTTTTCTGCAAGTCGTTTGGGCAGTTGGTCTGTACGAAATCGAGGGTCCCATAAAACCGCTTTTACATCAATATAACGAGTCAGGACCCACATTCCCATAACACTTTTATGGATGGGTTCTTCAGAGCGAAGGCGATGGTACATGGGGTAAGGATTCTGATAGAAGTCTGGGTGAAAGGGATTAAAATTAATTGTTTTTACTCCACTTAATTTCTGCGTTTTTAGTGAGCCTGTAGTGTGTTCATTTTGGTTAAAAATTATATCCATGTTTTAAAAACTCTCTCAATTATAGTCAATTAAAAAATTAGCTCGAACTCAATTCAAAGATAGTTAAACTATTATTTGTATTAAATATTTTTACAAACTTAGTCTACTTCTTATATTGAGAGCAGAGAAAAAACACTTCATTTTTTCATTATGCGTGTAGGGCTTGTGGGCTTATACATCTCTGAACTTTGATAATACTTTAGTGTTGCAACATTGGACTAACTTGCCGTAATTATGGTGCAAACGATACTGGCAACGACTTCAGTCCGCGTATGTTAATGTTCTTGCGCCACTCCAACTTGTCTGTATTCAGCTTTAGATTAGGTAGCCGTTGCACCAGTGTGCTAATCGCGATCTGACCTTGCAGCCGTGCCAGTGGAGCACCCAAACAATAGTGAATGCCATCACCAAAAGCAAGGTGATGGTTCGGCGCTCGGAGAAGATTAAGGCGATTGGGGTTGGGAAATTGGGCTGGATCGCGGTTGGCAGCCCCTAATGATACTAGGACATTATTTCCAGCTTGAAGGGTTTTATTGCCGATCGTGACATCTTCTAGCGCGATTCGGGCTGTTTGCTGCACTGGGCTGTCGTATCGCAAAATTTCCTCAACAGCACTTTGGATAATGGTTGGATTACGTTTTAGCAGTTCCATTTGATCTGGGTTACGTAACAAAGCCAACATTCCGTTGCCGATTGTATGCACCGTAGTCTCTTCACCTGTCACAAACAAAACCATACAAACGGACAACAGCTCGTCTTCACTTAGTTTGTCTCCTTGGTCTCTAGCACCAATGAGAGCACTGATCAGGTCTTCTTGCGGTCTTTTTCGCCGTTCTGCAATCAGATCTCGGAAATAATCTGTAAACTTGATCGCCACATGATTCAGTTCCTCATAATCCTCTAGTGACATCAGTGGATCAATGATCCGAGACAGTACATTCGACCACTGACCTAGCATTTCGGCCTCCTCGGCAGGAACACCCAGCATTCTAGAAATCACAATCACAGGTAGGGGACAGGATAGATCGATAACGATGTCCATAACTCCCGTAGCCTGAGTTTTGTTGATTGCCTTATCTACAATCTCATGGACTTGGGGACGCATCTGCTCAACGAGTCTGGCTGAGAAGGCTTGGTTCACCAGCCCTCGCAGGCGGGTATGATCTGGCGGATCTAAGAAAAAAAAGAATTTGCCTGACATCTGCGCAATGGTGTGAAGGCTTTTCTGCTGCTGTTCAAGGTAATGGCACTTATTTTCTATCCGTTTTGGTACTCGATCAGCGCAAAAACGTGAATCGCGTAGAATTGCCTTTACATCAGCGTAGCGGGTGAGTACCCACGTATCAAAACTTTGGTGTACAGGATCTTCAACCCGAAGGCGGTGATAGGTCGGATAAGGATCTACTTGAAACTCAGCCAGCCAAGGATTAAATCTAAAGGCTTTTGCAGCTCCCAGTTGTTGAGTCTTGCCAGAACTAATGTCTGCTGAACTTTGCTTGGCTATTGGATCCATTGCGACTTCCTCATTAGGTATGGACGTGAGAAGCTAATTGCATAAACAACTAGTCGGCTGATTCTAAGTATTGAGTTACCGCATTGATCGTGGGGTACTCCCAGAACAAAATCGGCTCAAGGTCTCGGTTTAGCCAATCTGCCAATTGATTCGTCAGGCTAACTGCCACTGACGAATCCAATTTGTAGTGGGCAAAAGGTTCCTCAATATCTATGTCATCAGGATTGATTTTTAAGTATGTGGCTAGTTTCCCAACTAACCATGTTTCAATCTCTGACGCTGTAGGCATTTGGGTAACTTCAGGCTTTTTGCTCGCCATCTTTTTATATCTCCTTCAATAAGTTTTTATACTTTTTCAAACTCGTTTTCAGCAACCTCTAGGCAGCATCGGTGTCGTTGGAAAGGATAAGTCGGTAGTTGGAGACGACGACAAGGGAAATCTCTATAAAAAGCAAACCAATCTATCACCCCTCCACGCACGTATGCTTCTCCAAAACTATGGAGCGTTGCTTGCCATTTCTCTGGCGGGTGATTTAAACTGGGCAAAACAAGTTCCACGACAAGCCGTTTACGGCTCATCACCTTGCCAGTAATCAGTTTTACAGTCTCCTTTCTAGCTAAAAATTCACCCAATTGCTCGCCCAGTTGTACGGTAGAATCAGTGATTACAGCGAGACGGTAATCAAACTGCGATCGCCCAGTATTCGCAGTGAAACAAACATCGGCCAACGATACTATAGGATGAGTGACCAGAAACTCTTGATAGCGAGAGGCTAGCTCCCGCAGAGCCTGTTCACTTTTTGCAGATAGGGTTAGCAAGTGTAGGGGATGTTCCATTTCACTGACTGTTGGCTTCTGCAAAGGAAATCCTTCTAACACCACATGGGCATTGGTGCCACCAAACCCCAAGGCGGTTACTCCCGCCACGCGTCGGTCGAAACCAGCAGTCCAAGGTTGAGCTTCGGTTGGGATGGAAAATGTTGTTCCTTCCAGAGAAATATATGGATGCAGTTGGTTGAAGTGCAACTGAGGGGGGAGTTCTCCGTGTTGCAGCGATAGCACTACTTTAATCAAGCTAGCTATCCCAGCCGCAGCCTCCAAATGTCCTATATTGGGCTTGACCGAACCTAGCACACAAGGCTGATTCGGTGTTCGGTTTTGCATCAACACTGCTTTGAGAGACTTCACCTCGATCGAGTCTCCCAGAACTGTTGCAGTGCCATGAGTCTCGACATAGCTAATCTCTGAGGGGGATACCCCAGCATTTTCCAGCGCTCTACGGATTACTAACTGCTGAGCAGCCCCGTTGGGTGCGGTCAGTCCATTGCTGAGTCCATTGTGGTTAACTGCTGATCCTTTGATGATTGACAGAATATTGTCTCCATCTTTGAGGGTATCTGAAAGACGCTTGAGAACAATGACACCACAACCTTCTCCCCGGACATAACCGTCTGCCTCGGAATCAAAGGTTTTACAGCGAGTGCCCGCTGAGAGTACACGTAATAGAGAAAGCGCAATGAACTCCTCCGGAGACAGGTTCAGGTTAACTCCTCCAACTATAGCTACCTGGGACTCCCCACTTCGCAAACTCTGGCAGGCAAGGTGTACTGCCACCAAAGACGAAGAGCAGGCCGTATCGATCGCCATACTCGGTCCTTGTAAATTCAGCAAATAAGAGAGGCGGTTAGCGGCAATGCAGAGGTAGGTATCAGGACCATTGTAGGCATCAATGCCGGATAAATCCTTGTAAAGAATTCTGTTGTGGTCACTGTGGCTAATGCCTATGAATACTCCCGTTTGGCTGCCAGCCAGCTTTGCTGGCACCAGTCCAGCGTCCTCAAGAGCCTCCCAAGCTACTTCTAACACTAGCCTTTGCTGAGGATCCATCCGCTGAGCTTCGCGTAGGGAAAGTCCGAAGAAATTAGGATCAAACTGATCCACATCATCGACAAAACCCCCCCAGCGAGTAATCATTTTGCCGGGTGTATCTGGTGCTGGGTCGTAGAAGGTATCAACATCCCATCGACCTGACGGCACCTCTGCAATTGTGTCCACACCATCCCGCAATATTTTCCAGAATGATTTGGGGTTTTGAGCTTTGGGAAAGCGACAACCCATTCCAATAATTGCTATCGGTTCTATCTTACTACCCTCCTTAAAATGCTAAATCGTTAGAACGCTAAATCGTTAGGAAACCTGCTTAGCTGCCTTCATTTCAGCGCTAGGAGGTCCAACAACATTCCAGACTAGCCCGCTCGCCACCAACGCACGGATGAAATAGCCTGCCAAATCGATTTGCCACCACTTAAACCCAAGAAACGCTGATGAGGGAAACGCATGATGGTTGTTTTGCCAGGATGCACCAAACGTGGGAATAGAACACCAAACATTATTCGCACTCCGATCGCCACTGTCGAAGGGGCGAGCACCAAATATATGGCTGAACGAAGCATTACTCCAAGTGGAGTTATGAACCAAAAACATACGGACGAGTCCACCCCACAGGAACCCATTCAAAACTCCCATCCAGGTTCCAGACAGAACACCGTTAATCGCCGCCGGGATGACCAAACCCAAAATGATTAAGGGGATGTATAGTTGATGGATCTTTTTCAGGGTAGGGTCTTGAAAGATATCCCTGGCAAAGAGCGTACAGTTCGTCACCTTGTCGGTCATCATCCAACCTATGTGGGAGTGCCATAACCCACGAATCCCACCCACTGGTTCATCTTCTGATTTCAGGTTGCGGATGTGGGGCGAATGTGGGTCATTGCCAGTATCGCTGTGGACGTGATGACGTCTATGACCAGCCACCCAGTAAAGAACGCTCCCTTCAGCCGCCATCGAACCCAGGATGGCAAACAGAATCCGGATAACTGGTTTGGTCTCAAAGGCTTTGTGTGACAAGAGCCGGTGAAACCCAAATTCAATTCCGAGACTGGTCAGGATATACATACTGACTAATAGCCCGATTTCTGGAGTACCAACCCCATTCCTCCAAGCAAGAACCATGGCAATTAGCGTACCAATAAAAGGAATGAAGATAGTCGCCATGGCAATACGTCTCTGGGCGGCCCGGATTGAGTCATCCTCGATCGTGATTGAAGGTTTTTTACGCGGAAGCTTAGCAGTTATAAATTGTTTTGTGTTATCTAAAGGCACGGACATAAGTCTCTCCTCAATGGCTGTTATTTGCTTGTTTTCAATGCAGCAGGTCATGTTTTATTTGACGTTGGTTTAGACAGGTACCTAACTAAAAGTTCAATTGTGGGGTAATCATACAAGAGGGTTGCCTCAAGCTTACGACCAAAGCACTTTTCTAAGTCACCAGTCATGCCAACTGAAGCCGAGGAATCGATATCGTAGCGATTAAACGGAAGTGTAATATCAATCTCATCTGAATCTATGTCTAGCAAGTCAGCTAGATAGGAGACCAGCCAAGCTTGGATCTCTTCCTCTGCTAGGGTTTGATGATTTTCTTCAACTACAAGAGTTTTATTTACGTTTGCATCCTGTATTTCCACGATTTTTCCTAATTGCTACCGTTTACTATTAAATACCTCTAGAACATAAAAAAATGTTACTTACACGACAATTGCTAATTGCAATACCAACCTTGCTATCTTGATTTTTGCGAATCTACTACCATAGCTGAATTGCTGGGAAATTAGCCTGGATTAGTATCAGCCTTTGAGATAGCTTGCTTGGTACTGGCTCCTAAGCTCCAACTTCCGTACTGTACTACATCCAGCTCACCCCTCTGGAACTTGTCCCGACAAGCATGGCGCTGAATCTTACCACTGGATGTCCTTGGGATAGTCTGAGTTTTGAGCAGCGACACTGCATAAACTTGCAAATCGTGCTCCTGCCTCACTGCATAACGGATATTCTCAACAACCTTATGTACATTGAGCTTGCGCAGATAACTTCGCTCAACCTCCTGGACAATGACTAATTGCTCGACGCCATTGATCTCCACTGCAAACGCTGCACCACAACTCGGTCGTAGGGCCTGATCACTCTGCTCCACCGTCTGTTCAATATCTTGGGGATAATGGTTGCGTCCCCGGATAATAATGAGGTCTTTAAGACGTCCTGTGACGAAGAGTTCACCATCTTTGATAAATCCCAAATCTCTTGTGCGCAGGAATGGCCCCTCGCCCGTATCTGCTAAGTAAGCCTGAAAGTTGTACTCTGTCTCTAATGGCTTTTGCCAATAGCCCTGAGCCACCGTGGGACCAGACACCCAAATTTCACCCACTTTACCAGTAGAAGACAGTATGCATAATTCCGGATCAGCTATGACAATCTTCGTATTGAGCCATGAATGCCCACATCCCACCATATGCTTAGTCTTCTGAGTGGTTTCAGATACTTCCACGAACTGATTTTGTTCCAGCACATCTGTTTGAACGGTACAGTAAATCGGTTCATCTTTAACCAGTCCCCCCGAAACCATGAGGGTAGCTTCTGCCAGGCCGTAACAGGGGTAGAACGAACGAGTACGGAACCCGCAGGAACTGAATTTAGCGGTAAAGCGTTCTAGGGTTTCTCGGCGAACTGGCTCAGCACCACTGTAAGCGCTACACCAAGTGCTCAGATCGAGGGCTTCCTGTTCGCCCGCAGTGACCTTAGCGCAACAAAGATCGTAGGCAAAGTTAGGACCACCACAGTGAGTTGCCTTATAGCGCGAAATCATCCACAGCCATCGAATGGGTTGTTGCACGAAGGCTACAGGTGGCATCAGAAATCCCGGAAACCCCGTATACAAAGGCTGGATAATCCCATCAATCAGTCCCATATCGTGGAAGTGGGGCAGCCAGCTTACCGAGACACTGGCTGGCGTCAACTCGAAAGCTTGCTTAATGTATTCAGAGTTGTACAGAATGTTTCTGTGGCTCACCATTACCCCCTTCGGTGTTGCTGTCGAACCCGAGGTGTACTGGAGCCAAGCCAATGTATCGTCGGTTACCGTCGAAGCTTGCCACTTTTTGCCTAATTTGCTATCAACACTGTCACTCTTCAGCCATTGCAGCGCCTGCAAGCCCGGTGTCTGAGCTAATCGTTGTTCCAGCGTAGACCAGATAGATGTCGTTGTGAGTGCAACCGTCGCCTGAGCATCTGTGACAATCGCTTGGATGTAAAACACAGACCGATTTGGGCGAGGCGGATATAGAGGAACAGCTACAACACCCGCATACAAACATCCAAAGAAGGCAGCAATGAATTCTAGTCCTGGCGGATATAGCAGCAAGGCACGGGATCCAGTGACCCCCAGACTCTGAAGCTTAGCCGCAATCGCCCGCGCCTGCTGATCCAACTCTCCATAGCTCAGTCGAACAGTTTCTGTCTCTCCATCCAGTAGGAAGGTATAAGCAAGTTGATCGGGCTGGTGGAATGCCCTATAACGGAGAAGCTCGACCAGCGTAGAACATTTAACAATTGGAGAAAAAATGGTATTAGTCATTTCCACTACTCTGTGGTTTATCAGAGGATATTAAAAAAGTAGGGAGCTTTTGTAATAAAAATTACAATATTTAAGCTGAGATTTCTAGACAAGAATACCTTGTGAGCCAATGAGTAAAGCCTATCCTAAAAAATTGATTCTGTTCATATGAGTACCTAACTATAGTGTATAAGAGTTGGAGTTCTTCAAACAGGATATCAAAAGACCACATATGTCCAGCTATCTGGTGGATGACTAGGACTTAGACACAGGTTTTGTCGTGGCGAGTGTAGAGTTGTACCCGAATTACTGAACCCTTTTCCAAGTCAAAGGGACAGTCTGCTGTTGCTAGAATTTGTGTCTTTAAATAATCCTCACTCCAGTTAGAAGCATCCGTCACATCAAGCTGAAGTTCCCTATGTAAGTCAACTACTTGAACGGGTTGACCCTCGCGAGTCGTGTAGGTTGTTCGCAGAATTGAATGACGTTCTCCAATCTTTTGCCAGGCTCTGTGCCAGGATGTCAGATTCAAGTCTGGGCTAAACTCGACTGTACAATAGATGTTGAGATCTGTACTCTTTGGGGCCATCTGGTAGAGATGCCAGAGTGCTCGTTGACCGTGAGCAAGGGGGATGAATGACTGCGTGTTATCTATAGATTGGAGTTGATTTGTCGGAAAATACTTTTCTTGCATTGGTATCATTCCACTCCCCACAAGTTTATGATGCTTCTGTTCAGACAATAGCGACAAATAAGCAAGGCATTAACTCGAATTTGTAACATACTTTACTAAATCGTCACGGTGCAGACCTGAATCGTGATTCAGCGTTAGGAGCTATCTTTCGCTAGCTACAGGGCCTGAAAGCTATTGCTTAATGAAGCATACTATGATCCCTCATAAGGGGCTAGTAATTCCACGTAATCTTTACTAAATGTAATACAAGCTTCATAAGAAAACTTGGCGTTGCTCAATAGCCGTATGGATTATTGAGGAACCGGAACATCCCAGAATTTCAGATAATGTAGTAACAATCTAATTGAGTGTCTCTGTAGTTCTTCTGATTTTGAATAGCACAGTGTCTTGCGATGCAGTCGAATTCGCGGAGTGTCTTTGCCTTGTGTTTTCCCCCTCAACCCGTGTCATGTATGTCTTGCTGAAAATCGGGTCGCCGTTTGGAATAAAGCCTGGATAAACCGGCCATCCATCAGTGACTATCTCCATAGCACTGCCATGCCTGCACAATTGCCCACAACGGTCGAAACGTTTCTGCACTCTCCGTCACCTAAGATTCCGGCTCAGATTCCTTGCTGGAAGTGGTCAACCGCCGTCCACAGCCAGATGCAAGTTTTTTTTGAACCGACAAAAATTTCTAATTCATCTAGCTCACCTAGGAGGGGAGCAGTCTCTGGTTCGCAAGCATCAGGCAGCAGTTGTCCCAGGCGTTTGACCCAAGTAATCACCGTCCTGTGATGCACAGGCCATGACCTCCTTCGATACCCCGAAAGCCGATGCCGTTAACATACATTTTCAGGCATTCTCGTTTGACTTCATCTCAGTAGCCTTTCGGTGGTTCCTAGCCCTCGATGAACTGGCGACCACAAGCAACACAAATGCGATGGGTGTTTACCTTGTTTCTTTCCATTTTTACGGATCTGGGTGCAACCGCATTCTGGGCATTACATTCTCAATTGACCTCAATTCATACGAACAATGCAAGGCCAGAACTTCTTCCGTGATGCAGGCTAGAACGATCGCTTTTGCCCATCCACTTCCTTTAACCCATCCTCCAGCAGCATCCGCAAAGACGGTCCACTTTCTTGCGCCCCGTCGCAAGCTGCCAACATCGACAGTTTGCGGTGTACAGATTCAGACATATCCACGGTAAATCTGACAGTCGCTTCTTCATCCGGTGCTTGTAGTTTGTTCATCAGGCTAGGCTCTTTTGATTGAGTGGGTACGGGGTGTAGTGCAGAGGCTTCTGGCGGAGGTGGTGTTTCCGTTGGCAATAAAGCGAACGGTGTTGGTGGTGTTTACGTTATTAGTGATGCTGTGGGTGTTGGTGCTGGCAATACAACAAATGGTGGTGTTGGGGCTGGTAAAGCTTCCTTTGTACCGAAGACAAACTCTTCCATCGCGGCAAGAGTGGTTTGCGCTTCTCGGTACTCATGTCAACGCTCCCATGATTTCCTTAAACAGTCGGCTGTACTCTTTGCCCGAATATGAGGCAGGTTGACCGCCTTGCATCCCATACCGTAGCTGCTTGACCCGAAGAATCAGCAATCACTTGTTTTTGGTGAATCACCGATTTGAGCACGGCTTGATGGTGGGTGCAAGTTTCCCCAACAACTCCATTGCTTCGGTTTTGAGCTTTGTCCCCTTTACTGCACGACTGAGAAACATCATCGCTTGGGGCCGGCCAAGTCTTACCTCCATAGCTTGTTTAATAATTTTCACCGCATCGGCGGCTGATTCTACCTCGATACCACTTGAATGAATCCCAGCCCAACAACACCTAATTTGTAAACTCCAATTGCTTCTCCCGAGTGGCTTTACAGCGTCATCGCCACAAAATTAGAGACTGGATGGCAGGCAAAAACACGCCCCTAATCAACGAATTACTGAGCCAAGCCAGTAAAAACATTCAAAACATCCCATCCAGTAAGTCGGTAACGGCCCCTTGGTCGCGGCTGCGATTATCGTCATATATCATGAGCGTATTCAAATTCCTGTGCCTGCTGAGTTTCTGAACTTTCTGCACATCCCCGTCTGTTGCGTCCAGCGCCGCTGTGATAGCGCTGTGTCGGATGCGGTGGGGGGACATCTGTTTTTTGATACCAGCCTTTTCGCTATAACGGACAACCATCTTGCAGATACCGTCGCCGCTAAGTCTGTGTCCGCTGTGAGCGGAGTCAAGTGCTATAAAAAGCGGGCTCTCGTGCGCGCAACTTCCCCTTGCTTCTAACCAATCGGTGATCGCCTGCACTGTCGCAGAA
This sequence comes from Candidatus Sericytochromatia bacterium, assembly GCA_036703885.1. GTDB lineage: Bacteria > Cyanobacteriota > Cyanobacteriia > Cyanobacteriales > Coleofasciculaceae > CADCTM01. The sequence continues at coordinate 1,401 of DATNQT010000315.1, read as the reverse complement.
CCCAAATCGATCGTCTCAGCTTGCGTACCGCGTCCCTTGCCAAAAATCCGCAAAGTCTTACTCACCGGGTCAAAGTCACACACACTCAACTGACTGATTTCGTTTCGTCGCAGAGCATTGCCCCACAACAACCGCAGCAAAGCATAATCACGCTTGCCAGCTTTCGTTGCCCGATCGCACTGCTGCAAAACTCGCTCAAAAGTCTTAGTATCAACGCCCGTTGTATCTCGGTAGCCGACAATTTTCTCCCCCTTGATATCCTCCAAACTGTAATGGCACACACCGAGCTTACGGCCCATTTCCACCAGACTTTTGACAGCCGCCAGTCGCCGATTGACCGTGGCCTCCTTCAACCCCTTGTCGATCAGCTTAGCTTTGTACTTCAACACTACCGACACGGCCTGACGCTCGTCCAAGTGCAGAAACTCCAAAACGTTATCAGGCACGGCCGGCATCCCCGTCATAGTTTTTAAAAAGTCATTGACATCGCGCTCATAAGCGCGGCGGGTATTTTCGGAGCGTTTGTCAGCTAAAAGTTGTTTGAGCACGTCTGGATCGGTGTCGAGAATGTCGAAATGTCTTTCAATTCTGGCATCGAGGGAAGCTTCAAGGCGGGCAATCGAAAGTTCTGCTTTCATGATTTTATGCTATTGATAAGCGTAGTTTACGATGGCAAGGGACGAAGCCCTCGCAGACTACGCCAAGCTTCTAGAATCTAGTACCGCAGTGGTGGACAATCTGCGAGAGGATATTCGGCAATTGCGATCGCAACTTACAGCAGAACGCACTGATCGCTAGTGCAATTAGTCAGCGTATTCAATTAATCAGTGTATTTGAGGGCAAGTTCGGATCGAGCAACTTTCGCGCACTGTCAACGCCCACAACGGGCAACTTACTAGGATCGAGCAAGCCGAGTTGCACCAAGACAGTCGCTTGATCCCAGTAAATGTGTTCGTGGGCTACTTTGCCGTCCCGGAACCGGATAATCGCGACTAAAGGCACTTCAACCCGTTTTCCAGTCGGAGCAACACCAGGGAGCATCCAGTCCATCTGGAGGGTATGCGTGAACTTAAATACCATTTCATCGACGAGCTGGTCTGTTCCGATCGTGCGCGAGATTGGAATCATCTCAGTGTCTGGCGGAATCTGTGGAATGAAGTGTTTGCCATAAAACTCGCGCACGCCTGGTTTCCCGACTCCTCCAGTCATGACCGGAATGTCGTTTACGTAAGCATCCTCAACCATCGTAGCGAGAGCATCCTCAGTGTTGTGAGCGACAAATTCAGACTGCAAATGCGCTTCCCAAAGGTCTTGCAAAACCTGCTGGGCGGGTGTCAGGTGGGGGGTTGCCTGTACAGTTGCTGGTTCGTTTTTTATAGTTTGCTGGTTGAGCATGATTGG
>DATNQT010000314.1:0-3275 GCA_036703885.1 Candidatus Sericytochromatia bacterium | reverse complement strand
CCCTCTACTAATTCATAGGTCAAATCTACTTCTGGTAATGCTTGAAATTCTTCAATCGTCAGTCGATTTTTAACTAATGACATTTTGACAAAATCTCAAATTTTTCTTGAAGGATTGGGGGTTTGGGCATTAGCGATCGCCTGACGAGGTGAAATTATTAAAAGCTGGGAGACTTTTTGAAGTTAGGCACTCCCAGCCGAGATTAAAGTTTACTTCTCTTCTACATACATTTCTGGTTCAATCGCAAAGTTATCGAGTCGCCCTGACTCATCAATAACATAACCATCTGTTGTAGTCATTCCAGAACCTTCTTCTTGCGCCTCCAAAGCCTCAACCTCTTTGATACTCTTCTCCGGAGCAGCATTAGAAGGAATCACAGCATCTGGAGGGTTGACAGCTGTTGTCTGAGCAGTTTGAACCCCTATTTGATCTCCTGGGGTACCTCTTCCAGGTTCAGCTTCTGAGGGATGGGTTTGTGGTACAACTTTCTTGCCTTCGTTACTCATAGCTTTTTTCTCCTGTTTGTTTATAAATCTGACCCCAGCCTGTCGCTTTACTAAGAACTACAGACTGTTAAGTTGTCAAATGATTGCTATGAAGATATCTCAGTTTGTATAGTGCTTAACTCTTTCGTGGGGATTAAATTGCCCAGCGCCGGGGAAGAATTAGACAATCCCTTAAAAGCGAGCGCCTTCACTTTCTTCTAGCTTGATTATCAAGTCAATCAGAAATCGAGCATAACGAATCGTATCTGCCAAGCCTCTTTCGGTCACTGGATAGCCATAGCGGGGAAAGGTTTCGTTGGGGTGCTGCCATTGCAGCCATAGCTGTCTATCAATAATTTTGCTGCTAATCGACCAGTCTCGATATCGAATCGGTTGCAGTGGCAAGCTGTTTTTAGAAGGATGTGTAGTCACTGGGTTTCTCAGTACACTTAATCACGTCTACTTGTTTATCCAAGTTTCCATCCCGCTTGACCTCCGCCAAAACAAGGCGCTAGCTAATCCTGTAGCGCCTTGTTGATTAAATGGGTTGCTAATACCAGTCAGAGTTGGGGAAGCGTACCTAAACAAGGAGGTCGTCGCTCTCGATTTTCTCTAGCTACTACTTTAACTATACTCTGGGTGTAGCTAGCGCCAATGAAGATACTATACGGCTATTTCACCCCCCTTGCCCGACTCTCTACTCTTGGTCAGCCGAGGATTTGCAACACGATTTGCCAAAACTCTTGCCGCCCCAATACCCTGTTAGTGCGTTACGCTCATAGCATACAATAATCCCTCAAACAACTTCATACCATCCGTGCCACCCAGCAAAGGGTCGGAAGCCCGTTCTGGGTGGGGCATCATCCCTAAGATTTTGCCCGTGCGATCGCAAATTCCGGCAATGTTATTTTCTGAACCATTGGGGTTGCTAGCGTCGTCCGCTTCACCCGTCGCTGTGCAGTAACGAAATAGAATGCGATCGCTATCTTCCAACGCTTTCAATGTATCAGCATCGGCATAATAGCAACCCTCACCATGGGCAATCGGGAGGGTAATCACCTCTCCTTTCGAGTAAGCGGATGTCCACGGCAGGTCAGTGCGTTCGACTTTTAAAGGAACGCGATCGCAGATAAAATGTAAGTCCCGATTCCGGACTAATGCCCCTGGCAATAGCCCCACTTCCGTCAAAACCTGAAAGCCATTGCAGATACCCAGGACAAACTTACCCTGCTTGGCGTGTTCCACCACCCTACTCATTACGGGTGAAAATTGAGCAAGTGCCCCACAGCGCAGATAGTCTCCATAACTGAAGCCACCTGGAATCACCACCACATCTAGATCGGAAATATCCGTCTCCTCGTGCCAAACCATGCGAGTGGGGAGTTTGAGTAAAGTCTGGGTAACATACGCTACATCGCGATCGCAGTTTGATCCAGGAAAGACGATGATGCCAAATTTCATGACGACGCCCCTATTATTGCAGCTACTTCAATCAAATCAAATCGATAATTTTCAATAACGGGATTTGCCAGCAACTGGTCGCAGATCTGGTCGAGTTGCTCCCGCGCCTTGTCTTCATTAGTAGCACACAGCATCAGTTCAATATACTTGCCAATGCGTACCTGCTCTACTCCTTCATAGCCTAGCTGCTTCAGCCCCGACTCAACTGCCACCCCTGCGGGATCTAGGACTGAAGGTCGAAGGGTAACATAAATGCGAGCCTGATATTTGTGAATCACAAGCAACCCCCAAATTGATAGAAAGCCTTCTTCCAGTTTGAACCAAGCCAGTCCCAAAAACTCCAATAAGTTTTGCTCTTAGATTAAGATATTGTCCATGAAACTCCAACGCACTCGCTCTCAAGATCGAATTCTGGATTTGCTCAAAAGCTTGAACCGTGCTATTTCTGCCCAAGACCTCTATATCGAGTTACGCAACCGCGACCAAAGTATGGGTTTAGCAACAGTTTATCGTGCCCTTGAAGCCTTGAAACTCGAAGGTTTGGTGCAAGTGCGGACTCTCGGCAGTGGGGAATCCCTTTATAGTTCTGTGCAGCGCGACCAACACCACCTTACTTGCCTGAATTGTAGGGAATCTATTGTGCTCAATGAATGCCCAGTTCATCAATTAGAGAGTGAGTTACAAGATTCTCACCAATTCAAAATTTATTATCACACTTTAGAGTTTTTTGGATTGTGCGATCGCTGTTCTGTGGCTGACGCTACTACAGAAGCAGAGTAAACTCTCTACTGTTTTACTCTAGAAATCTCAATGATGGAGTTTGTGCCTTAGCTTATATAGCAGTAGTCACATAGGCTCTTGACAGTGTTGAGCGCCCAAAACCCTAAAAATACTATGTTTTTACTCAGCACTCAGCACTCAGCACTCAGCACTTTGCTATAAGATGCAGTCGTGAAAACCCCACGCTTGGCAGTTGCTTTCTGATTAGAAAAGGCTTAACTGGATCGGCGACTGTTCAATGCTGTTCCAAGGTAAAGGGGAAACAGGAACCTTATGCTGTTCTAGCAACTGCTGGAAGTGACGAGCATTTCCAGGCGAATACTTTTCAATTGGGCAATGGACAAAAAAGTAGATGCGCTTGCCCAACTGCAACCACTGCTCAACCCAACTCACCCATTCTTCCATGAATGGCTGATTTACTTCTGGATCGGGATGGCTGATCAAGCGCACAAAACTAAACGGCGCAGTCACAACAGGTTGCACTGGCACTTTCGGCTTTCGCGGTTCCACAGGTTGCTGTCCGTAGCTAGCTGACCCAGTGTAGGCTGG
>DATNQT010000313.1:0-4940 GCA_036703885.1 Candidatus Sericytochromatia bacterium | reverse complement strand
GTACTCGACTAAAGTTGTGACCCAAGCGCGAAGCCCTATCCAGCTGTGTTTGTAAGTCGGGGCGCTGGTGTGACGAGTCGAGTGCTTCAGTAGCTTCTTGCTCTGGCTCTAAGGAAGGGCGCGACTGAAATAAGCCCGTTTCACCTGTGCAAACGGAGGACGGTGAGGGAGCTTTTGCCTCGTTTTGCAGTCGGGTATCCATAGCCAACGTTGCCTCTGAGCCTAGAGCGGTGATTTTCATAGTAGTGTGGATTATCCGCCCCAGATAGTAGCCGAAAGGCGAATAAAATTAACAAATATTAGGGCCTGTTTTCAAACCCTTCGATCCCCCCCAGCCCCCCTTAAAAAGGGGGGAGAATTCAGTCAAAGTCCCCCTTTTTAAGGGGGATTTAGGGGGATCTCCACCGACATAAACGAAGCCAATAAAGTTTGAAAACACGCCCTAGGGGGCGAGAATTCGATTCGTGCAAGAAGTCTATTAAACCCAACCTTTCACTTCAGCGTCAGTCAGGGGTCTTTCCAACTTGACATATTCACTTTGAGCGGCTCTCAACAGGTGTTTCATCCCTACAGGTTCCCCAGCATCCGCCGCGAAAAAAGCTGCATTGAGCGCAATATTACGGATATTTCCACCCGCGACATTCAATTTTGCCAGCTTCTTCACATCCAAATCCTCCGTCGGCGTTTGACGAGGAAAGATGCGCTGCCAAATCTCTGCCCGCTGGGTAGCGTCTGGGAAGGGGAATCGGATGATGAATCGGATGCGGCGCAGAAAGGCGGTATCTAGGGCGTCTTTCAAATTAGTCGTTAAAATTGCCAACCCTCGATAGGATTCCATCCGCTGTAATAGGTAACTGACTTCCATATTGGCGTAGCGATCGTGACTGTCTTTTACATCAGAGCGCTTACCAAACAAGGCATCGGCTTCATCGAACAGCAGAATTGCCCCACCCGCTTCCGCTGCATCAAATACCCGCCGCAGATTCTTTTCCGTTTCCCCGATGTACTTACTGACTACCGAACTCAAGTCAATGCGGTAAAGGTCAAGTCGCAATTCGCGAGCGAGTACGTCCGCCGCCATTGTTTTGCCCGTACCACTGGCTCCTGCAAACAGGGCACTAATGCCCAAGCCACGTCCACTCTTTCCAGCAAACCCCCAGCCTTCATATACCTTGGATCGTTGCCGGACATGAGCGGCAATCTCCCGCAAAACCTGACGCTCTCGCTCTGGTAATACTAGGTCCTCCCAGGCAGAAGAGGAGTCAATGTGTTGAGCTAGGTCATTTAGGCGCGGACGAGATTGGGAGCGGCAGGTATCCCACAAAATATTGCTGAGTGCTGAGTGCTGAGTGCTGAGTGAGGAGTCAGTGCTGAGTACTGACTCATGGGCTTGGCGTCCTAGAGCTTCAGTGCAAATGGCATGAATAGTAGGGGCACTGAGGTTGAAATGGGAGACTAATGTCTCTACCTGCCCATTAAGACTGGATGTTGCTGCACCCAAGGCACTATGCCAAAGCATACGCTGCTCGTTCGTACTGGGTGGCTGAACGTCAAAGGTGATCAGGGGACGCAAACGCGATCGCCTTCTTTCTCGACTGGTAATAATTATCGGACTGCTGATGCTCTCACTCAACTGCGCGATCGCATTTTCTCGTGCTGCATCGCTTAGATCTAACTCATCACAATCTAATAACAGGGCACTAGCTCTCAGCCAATATTCCCGCTCCCACAGCTGCTTTAGTTGGTTTAGGTCACTAAAACCGAGCGGAATAGCTACACCATTAATGATATTTAACTTCAACCCGACAAGCTCACAAGCGGAGGCAGCGATCGCTCGTTTACTGGCTGTTTCCTCTCCGCATAATTGCACAATTGGCAAGCTTGATGTCCCCGAAGCCTGTGACCACGTTGCCGCCAACTGCTCCGCCAGATATTGGTGCGACGGCACTAGCTCTCCTGACTTTAGCAACGGTTCGATAATTCCCGCTAATCGCTCATCCAGATACTGCAAACCCGTCAGATAGTGCAAAATCCGCTCATCAATCCTTAAAGGGCTAAGAGTGAGGGCACTTCCCGTCCCTACTTCAATCAGTCGCCACCGACGTAGGGGAGAAGTCGGCATCAGCGCCTTCCACTGCGGTGTATTTAAAGTAGAAAGAGCCAGACTAAAGGTTGGAAAAGCTCGTTGCGGGTCACCTTGAGCAGTAGCACATAAAGCAGGGAACGAGGCGTCAAGTTCCATCCCCGCACACAACAGCAGCACGTCTCGCTCAAAAGACGATAGACCGAAGCTAGTACAAAGTTGCTCTAAGGCTGGAGGAGACGAGAATTGAGAGAGAGAATTTCTCTTTATCTCCCCATGTCCCTGCTCGTATGAACTGCGACTCCCCATCTCCTCATCTGCTTTGATTTTTGCAGCAATAGCCTCGCGCACCTCAGCTACTGCTGCCATTAAGTAGTGCTGGTTAGTCTCCTGCCAATTGTTAGTCGCTATACCCTTCATGAAATTAATACTGTAGGACTAATATATTGCTCAAAGGTTGGACTGTCTGGGTCTGTATCTACGTTGAGCAGACTTTCTGCACCGTCCACCTGTACGCGGACTAGATACTCTCCTGCTTTCACTTCGTAAATGGCAAATGCGAGTGAGTTGGTATCAGCCTCGCGGGGTGCAGCATCGAAGCTGTAAGCGGCGGGTCTCTCGGTTGAGAGTTCATTTAGCAGTAATACTACTCGCTGCGTTCTAATAATTGTGAGATTGACTTGAATCATCACTTTGGCTGAACGCGGGTCATCTCTCGTACCTTCAAGCTCTGAGACTTCAATCTCTTTAATTGTCGGGCGTAACACGAGCGCTGTTACGTTCGATTCGATAGTGCCCTGAATTAGGGATGATGTATTTCTGAGCTGATGGACGACTTGCAAACCCTGTACGCCAGCTCTTAGCAAACCAGCAGGCACTGACGAGAGTTGCAGGCTAATCTGCTTATCGCTCACCTCCTGTGGTGTCGCTTCTACATTACCAATCCGTATTTTTGTAATCTCACCCCGTAAGCGAGAACCGCGAATAACTAAAGTACTGTCTGCTACCAGTGGCTCAAGCACTCCTGCTGCTGACATCACTCTTTCAACTACTGGTGCTGAACCAAAAGGCATTGCCGAGAACCTACTGCGATCGCGTACTGGTAACGCTTTCTGGGGTATATCATCGCTTTCGATCAACACAACACCCGCCTGGTAAGCGATGGAGAGAGCATGGGGCGTCTGGAAAAACACTGACCAGATGTTGGATAGTTCATCCACAGTTAAAGATAGGGGCATGAGCTTAACTGTTTCCACCTGTTCGGCGAGGTTAGAATCTGCCAGAAAGGTAAACGTTGTACTAGCTAGAGTATCGCGAATGGTTTCTCGTGATAAAATCGGGCGAGCATGAAGTGTGCGCACAACGCTACCGAGCAGGCGTTGGGGTTCCAACTCTATTTCATTACCGAAGCAGCTAACGAGATAGTACAGATCCAGCGCCGCTTGTGGACGCTTCGCGATTTGTCCCTCCGAAAAGCGGGTACGCAGGTCGGCATTGCGCCAAGCGGGATTGGGGACTACGTGGTAGAGATAGAGATTAACTCCAGCTTCTGGCGTCCCACTTCCTACGCTGTCTGGGCGAACGGTTGTTACCCTTGCGCCATCGACATCGGCTTGGATGATACCTTGCAAGGTTCGTTGCAAAGCTGCCGTTACAGTAGCGATCGCCAGATAATTGCTCATCTAAGAAAGTGCTGAGTCCTGTTAACGTAGTGGGGCGTAGCCCGTGCTGGGTGCTGAGTGAGAATAGAGACTTTCATGATGTTCTCCGAGAAACCGCATCCCAAGAGTAGGTGGGGTTGCTGACTAAAAACTAATAACTAAGCACAAACTAAACCCAGTTTTAAAGCTTTGACAATTGCCTGAGTCCGACTGGTAACCTTCAATTTTTCAAAGATAGCGGTCAGGTGAGCTTTCACTGTAGCAACTGTAATGTAGAGGTGTTGGGCAATTTCTTCGTTGGAGGCTCCCTGAACTAACCACTGTAGGACTTCCTGCTCCCGTTCGGTCAAGTGAATGGCGTTCCTTGCTTGCAGCGAACGTCCAGCATAGAAATGAAATAAACGGAAGAAGTGAGTAGCCACTTCTGGCGAAAGGTAGATTTCATCCTTCATTACCGTTGCGATCGCTTCGCATAACTGTGTGGCAATGCGGTCTTTAAACACATATCCAGAAGCCCCTGCCTGCATCGCCTTAAAGATCCATTCATCCTCCTGGTGTGCTGACAAAACTAGCACTTTACCCTTGTAAGGCAACTCTGCCAAGCGAATCAGGGCGGTCACTCCATCACTGGGAGGCAACTCCAAATCGAGCAAAATTAAAGCTGGGTGTTGCTCCACCGTCAACTTTAAGGCTTGATCCACCGAAGCGGCTTCACCCACCACTTCAAATCGCATTACCCCATCTGTGGTGTAGAAGTCAAGTAATGTTTGCAAACCTTTGCGAAAGCGCTGGTCGTCATCTACAAGCAAAATTGAAATAGGCTGGGCGGTACTCACAATCAATACCCTCAAACTCGACAGGGGAGTAGTTCATACCAAGTTGCAGTCAAAGATAGTAGATAGGGGACAAGGGAGAGAGAAAGTACTACGTATGAACGCAACTTGGTATCACCCTATGATTGCGGGAACTACTAACACTTGGGCTAGTTTATATATTCCTTCAGTGATTTTTTCCTCGGTTAGGTCAGAATAACCAATCACAAATTCACATTTGCCAGTACCTTCCATGTAATATCGCTGTGCATTAACTAATTCCACACCTTGCTGCGCTGCCTTGGCGACAATCTCCTTGTCGCTGAGGTGGGTGTGCAAGCGTACCATTAGATGTATGCCAGCGTTCTCACCCAGAATTGTTAC
>DATNQT010000312.1:0-5060 GCA_036703885.1 Candidatus Sericytochromatia bacterium | reverse complement strand
AGTTGTGGGTTCAAAAGTAGCCATCCAGTTTCTCGAAAATTGGCTACATCAGCCGTTTGAGCAACGGATTGTCAAAAATGGCGATCGCATTGATTTGGGCAATGGACACATCCTGGAATTTGTAATTGCACCCAATCTGCATTGGCCTGACACCCTCTTCACCTTTGATATCAAAACGCAGACTCTCTACACCTGCGATGCCTTTGGGATGCACTATTGCGACGACCATACCTTTGATGAAGATTTAGACTTAATTGAAGAGGATTTCCGCTATTACTACGATTGTCTGATGGGTCCCAATGCTCGCTCGGTGCTATCTGCCCTTAAGCGGATGGATGAGTTACCCGCGATCGCAACTATCGCTACGGGTCATGGTCCTTTGCTCCACTACAATGTGGCTGAACTGACCAACCGCTATCGTCAGTGGAGTCAGGAACAAGCGAAGGCAGAAACTACAGTTGCTGTCTTTTATCTATCAGATTATGGGTTTAGTGACCGTCTTTCACAAGCGATCGCCCACGGCATCACGAAAACGGGTGTTGCAGTGGAAATGATGGATTTGAAGTCGGCAGATACCCAGGACGTAACAGAATTGGTGAGTATTGCCTCTGGACTGGTCATTGGCACTCCCCCGACGACTGGGGCAACTGCGGCGGTAGCTCAAACGGCGATCAGTACTATCTTGGCGGCTGCCAAAGCCAAGCAATCTGTAGGGATATTTGAATCTGGCGGCGGCGATAGTGAATCAGTCTATCCACTGGTGAATAAGTTCCGAGATTTAGGACTGACTCCTGCCTTTCCACCGATTCTAGTTAAGGAGACACCCACAGAAGCAACCTACCACTCCTGTGAAGAAGCGGGAACCGTATTAGGGCAGTGGTTATCTCGCGATCGCAGTATCAAGCAAATCAAAGCGATTGACACTGACTTAGAAAAATCCTTGGGACGGCTGAGTAGTGGGCTGTACATTCTTACCACACAAAAAGGTAATCTTAGCAGCGCGATGGTTGCGACCTGGGTAGCTCAAGCCAGCTTCAAACCCTTGGGTATAACGGTTGCGATCGCAAAAGACAGAGCGATCGAGTCTCTGCTGCACGTAGGCGATCGTTTTGTTCTCAACGTTCTGGAAGACGGCAATTACCAGAAATTGATGAAGCACTTCCTCAAACGCTTCTCTCCTGGCGCGGATCGTTTCGCTGATGTCAAGACCTATCCTGCAACCAACGGTTCTCCCATCTTGGCAGATGCTCTAGCTTATATGGAATGTGAAGTTGCAACGCGGACGGAATGCGGCGATCACTGGCTAATTTATAGCACTGTTTCTGTGGGTCGTGTTTCTAAACCCGATGCTTTGCCTGCGGTTCACTATCGTAAGGTCGGAAACCATTATTAAGGTTAGTGGGGAGTGGGGAGTAGGGAGTGGGGAGTAGGGAAAGAGACTTCGACTGAGATATTGTGCCTGACGCACTCACCCACCAGGGGGTTTTAACCCCTGGCTAATATAGCAAAGTGCAGTTCGACAAGACTTCGGCGTGAGCGCTCAGTCGAACGCTCAGGGCGGAGACGCGGTTCCTGAGCCTGCCGAAGGGCAGTCGAACGCTCACTGTGAACTGCACTCAGCACTCAGCACTCAGCACTCAGCACTTTGCTATCACTCTGGGCGGAGTGTGCAGCTTATTGACAATGGTGCAAGACCTCCACTAACTACTTAATAGACTTCCTGCACGAATCGAAACTTGCCCCCCTAACCCCCCAAATTTGGGGGGAACTTTAAGAGGGCTTCCCCTAGAATTGGGGGACGGTAGGGGGCGATAGAGTATTCATGTATGAGGTCTAATAACCAATAACAAAAGTAAGAGCTATGAAAAAGATTTCTATTGAATATCTAACACTCAATTTTGATGAATAGCATTACTAGATTCAATAACTAAATCAAAATTTTATAAGCTTGAACCAATTAAACTAAAGCCTATTCACATCAGGAGGAACATTCAATGCAAATACAAAAATCCCTGAACAATACATCAGGTAACTGGGATGGATGGTTGAATCGGACTGTACGTATTCTTGAAGCCGTTCAAGACATGATCGTAGTTTCTCTATGTATTGGGTTATTCAGTGTCATGGTAATCCAGTTGCGAGCAATGTTCTTCTTGCTCCTACCTCCCCTTGATTTTCAAGGTGTCACCTCAGATATTTTATTCCTATTGATTTTAGTTGAGTTATTCCGACTGCTGATTATTTACTTACAGGAAAAACGAGTATCGATTGGGGTAGCTGTAGAAGTTTCTATCGTATCTGTTTTACGGGAAGCAATTGTGCGGGGAGTTTTAGAAACACCCTGGAGTCAGACTTTATCTGCTTGTGCCTTTTTATTGGTTATGGGGATACTACTAGTCGTTCGTGTTTGGCTCCCACCAACTTTTAAGGGAATAGACCCTGAACGGCGCTTTTCTAATCAGAAAAATCTTGTTATTGATAGCGAATCACCTGAATCTATTGATGATTTATCTAATTTAGGTTCTCGCTCAATATCTCCGACTTTTGCAGAAGAGAATGGTCACTATTCTCATAAAGATTGAAACATAAGAACCAGGCAGAAACGTTGATAAACCTCATGGACTTTCCCCCAAAGAAGCCATGAAAATCTCTCCCCTCTTATCCTCCTCTCTACACCTATTACCGCTTAAATCTATGTCAGACATTAAACCCCGTGACGTTCAGGTTGCCTCAATCGGTACGGATACTACCGTGTTGCGATCGCGTACTTGGGATCGACTCAAGTTTGAAGTAGAATACTCCCTGCAACGAGGCACGACTGCCAATTCTTACCTAATTCAAGGTGATAAAACGGCTCTGCTCGATCCACCAGGAGAGTCATTTACAGAAATTTATCTGCACGAATTACAGCAGCATCTCGATTTAGGGCAGCTAGATTATGTAATTTTGGGTCATGTTAACCCGAATCGCTCTACTACATTGAAGGCGTTGCTAGAGTTAGCCCCTCAAGTTACCTTTGTGTGTTCTAAGGCAGGCGCAGTCGCCCTACGCAGTGCCTTCCCAGAACAAGAGCTAAAAATTACCGTAGCACGAGGGGAAGAATTGCTGGATTTGGGCAAAGGTCATCGACTGAAATTTATCAGCGTCCCTACCCCCCGATGGCCCGATGAGCTTTACACCTATGACGTTGAAACTCGCATTCTTTTTAGCGATAAGCTATTCGGCGCTCATGTGTGCGGTGATGAAATCTTGGATGAAGGCTGGAAACTCTTAGACGAACATCGACACTTTTACTATGATTGCCTCCATGCCTCTCAGTCCCGACAGGTCGAAGCCGCGCTTGACAAATTTGTCACTTTATCCATCAAGCTCTATGCACCCGGTCACGGCCCGATTGTGCGATACAGCCTGAGTAGACTCACCCACGACTATCGGCAATGGAGTCAGCAGCAGAAGAACCAAGAAATGACTGTGGCGCTAATTTATGCCTCAGCTTATGGGAATACGGCAACTCTGGCTAATGCGATCGCCAAAGGTATTACTAAAGCCGGGGTTGGGGTAGAATCCATCAACTGCGAGTTGGCAAACCCAGCTGAAATCCAGTCAGCTATTGAAAAATGTGATGGATTTATCATTGGCTCTCCTACCCTTGGGGGTCATATGCCCACTCAAGTACAAACTGCCTTGGGCACTGTCCTTTCTAGTGCAGCTAAAAGTAAGTTAGCGGGTGTTTTTGGTTCCTATGGCTGGAGTGGGGAAGCGGTTGATGAGATTGAAAGCAAACTCCAGGATGCAGGCTATCGCTTTGGTTTTGACACGATTCGGGTCAAGTTCAAACCCACTGATGTTACCCTTCAACAGTGTAAAGAAGCTGGAACTGATTTTGCTCAGGCTCTGAAAAAGGCTAAGAAAATTCGGACTCCCCGACAAGGCGTCAGCGATTCCCAAATTGACCGAACCGAACAAGCTGTGGGGCGGATTGTTGGCTCTCTGTGTGTAGTAGCGGCAAAGCGTGGAGATGTCACGAGTGCCATGTTAGCCTCTTGGGTTTCTCAGGTATCGTTTAATCCTCCAGGACTAACGATCGCAGTTGCTAAAGACCGGACGATTGAATCTCTAATGCATACTGGGGACAACTGTGTCCTGAATATCCTGAAGGAAGGGATGAACCTGAGACGGCACTTCCTCAAATCCTTTGCTCCTGGGGAAGACCGTTTTGCTGGTTTGGTAACTCAAGACGCTGAAAATGGCTGTCCAATTCTCAGTGAGGCTCTTTCCTATCTCGAATGCACTGTCCAAAGCCGAATAGACTGCGGCGATCACTGGGTAATTTATGCGATCGTCAATAATGGCAAAGTGCTAGAACCGGCTGGGATGACAGCAGTGTATCACCGCAAATCGGGGAGTCATTACTGATAAGTACAGCGAGAAAAATTACAGGCTCTTGACATTCAAAATAATTCTACAAGTAGGGGTAGGCACGAGGTCACTACCCCTACAACCAAAAATGTTAAATCTTGATACAAAATTTTACATTATTGAATAGACTTTTCCTATCTAAGAGTTTTAGTTTCGGAAACAGTTATGAACTAAATAGAATCGCCTCGAATAGTTCAACAAGTCTCAAGTCGGAAAAAACCTGTAAATAGCGGTATTTATCAAGCTCATTCTTACTTCTAGGTAAAAATAGACCAAGACCGCATAGCTTTTTTCGTCTTTGACTAGGATTCAGCAATGTGCCGTCCTGTTTCAAGCTATGTACTAGAAATGTATTAAAAAAATTCACGAACTCATTATATTTTTCTTGTTGGTTTGCCTCCGCTTGTTGAGTAATTTTCTGCAACAAAGAGACAACATCAACAAACCGCTCGTCCATATAACTATAAGTTTCTAATTCACTACTTTTAATACGCTTTACATTCGAGGATATAATTGATTCAAGAAGTGGATTAATTTTTTGAGGTAAGCTTCTAAAACCTAGGTTGTTGATGACCGTGTAGCTGTGATACATATTACTAGGTTCAAACTCTACAATCTTGTCTGCTAATTGTCCACCATTA
>DATNQT010000311.1:0-3671 GCA_036703885.1 Candidatus Sericytochromatia bacterium | reverse complement strand
TGATCGGCAGGGTCGCCGTAGGGGTCTTCACTAGCAGGACGTACATCACCATACTGTCCGTAATTCCCTGCTTCATAAGCGGCAGGATCACCATAGGGGTCTTCACTGGCAGGACGTACATCACCATACTGTCCGTATTCGCTGTCTCCATCCAATTGCTCGTCATTACCGACGATCGCATCCTTCATTTTTCTCAAAAATCCGTCTACCATGATGATTCTCCTTAATTAAATGAGTCAGGAAACAGCTAAATTGCTGTTGTGTTTTCAGGCTTATCGGGCGTTAGTAGACTAGCTCTGGCAAGAGCTAGCTTGAGGAAAGCGATCGCCTACCTTGTTCGCGACACTTAAGGTCGGCAACAATTACTGTGCTGGAACTGGATCTAGCTGTGTCGGTGGCTGCTCTCGTGCCACATCTTGTAGAGTCCGACCTGTTGGGCTGTTGTTATAGCCTTGGAAATCACGATACTTTTGGGCTTCAGACTCTGGCACTTGAATTCCTTGGGGTGGAGGCGTTACCCAGTGGGCTCGATTTTGAGCATCCCGGTAGTAAATGCGCCCGTTTTTGGAGAGGTAATACTTTCCTTGGGCTCCCTGTTCTTTTTTATTCTGATGCTTGGTGTAGAGATAATAGAGTGCAGCAGCTCCACCCAAAATCGCCACTTTCTGCGTGGTAGATAATCCCTTTTTCTTAGCTTGAGGTTGGCTGGCAGGTGCTGGATAATTTTGCGTTCCACCAGCTGCTCTTGTATCATCAACAGGCGGTGGTGGTGCATTACTAGTGGGCGAACCACCAGAGCAAGCCGTAAAAAACGGAACCATCAGCAGCACTGAAAGCAGCCATGCCATTGGGCGTAATTTTCTACCTTCTGAGTAAATTATCTTCATTGCACTCTGTTTTTCCGGGATTATAAGTCGGCGTATTGGTCACAAGTAACGCACCTGAGCTGCTTTAAAGAGCAGGGCTTTTTCTACTTAATTAATTTTTGAGAGTGAGTGAAAGCTAAAGCGTTTTCTAGATAACCAACAACAGCACAGATACGAAAGTCTACTTCTCACTAATATTCAGATAGTTTCTTTATAACTCCATCCAGCCTTAGATAGAAGTATTATTATTGACCTCATCCAAAAGGAATATGCCCCGCGACGAGTCGTATTCTAAAAAGTCTTTAAAAGACTGCAATTGGCATTAGTGCATACCAGGTGTCTTAGGACAAATTAGATTTAACCAACCCCAACATCTGGATCTATGCTGTACTTTTGAAGAATTGAAGACATTGTAGGGTATTAAGTGTTAGGTAGTAGTTAAATCCTGTTGTCCCTAACACCTAACGCCTAACACCTAATTTACGGTTGGAGTTGTTTAGCGATCGCTTCTAAAGGATTCGGTCGCGATGCCTCAAGACGTTCTTGAGGAACAATCGTCAAATAAAGGTTAATATTAGCCTCATCAACCCAGCCCGAATAATACTTCACACTGGTAGACTTTCGAGAAAGATTCAGTAGATCGAAGTCACCGCGAATTGCATTTGAATCGGGTGGACTATTCCTTTCACGGCGGTCAGAACCAATACCTCTTGGTCCACCTCCAACCATATTCATAGCTACCTCATCCAACCCTCGGACAAAGCGTGAGCCATCCCAATGCCACTCATGACCTGACCAATGGAAGCGGGATTTGGTAGGTTGGGTATTGGCTATTATCTGATCAACTTCCTTAGGAAAAAATTCTGCTCCCTGCTCATTTAAGGTCACTGTGAAGCCTTTAGGATATCTCACCTCATAGCGACCTTTGGCTGTTTGATAATCCACGGGAGCAAACCAAAGAACTTCTACAGTTTCTCCATCCTTAGCTGAAGATAACGTAGCCGCTGGCTTCTTGCTAGCTGAAGAACTGTAAAGTGGAATCCCTTCTTTTGGTAGTTTCGTGAATAGAGAAAATCGGTTACAAGACCAACTATTAGCCTCATCAGCCGCTTGCCATTTCACCTGACAGATGCCATTGCCTGTACCAACCCAAAGCTTATCTTTGTCTAACTTGAGCTTATTAGGAATCGCACCAATTATCGGACTGTTGTTGACCTGATAAAACTTAACAGAACCGGATTTGAGATCTTGAGAATTAGGACGATAAGCGACAAGTCCCATTCCTGGCAAATAGCCATTTCCCTCACCACTAAGTTGAGTTCCCATCCAAAATGTTGGTTGGCTAGAGTCACCAGAAATTACCAAATCAGTAATTTGTTGTTTTTTAATCGCTTCGGGCTGAATAATTATTGATTCATTCTTCTGGGGGTCATAACTAACAATTGTGGCAATCCCATTAGCACCTTCCCCCTGCTCCGAGGCAACACTCCAGAATAGGCGGTTCTCATGTTTAATAGCTGCTGTGATTCTGGGAACTCCCAAACTTGCGCCAATCTTTGCCTGCCTGAGTTGATTAAGCGTGTACAGGGTTTGATACTGAGGTTGCTTTTTATCAGGAGCAATTAACTCAAATATGACTTTTTGCGCTTCTGTTCTTATTTGACTGCCTGAAAAAGGATTAGGTTCAAGGAGGACTCGATATTGATACGTCTTTCCATTGAAGTTAATCTTTTTGAAAGGTGGGTTTGCTAGTTCTTTATAGTATTGGGTACCATCCTTAGGGGGCTGTAATTCTTTAGGCAAAGTCCCAGGTTGTACTGTCCAAATATTTTTGCTCCGACAGAAGACAAAATCATGGTTGGACGCTTGAAACCGCACAAGATTACCATCTTCCACAATATTTCGGATGTGATAGTCAAAGCGCTCGTAAAAACCCTTATCTTTTGAAGTTGTTACTGGTAGAGCAGATTCTGTTGGACAGTCCGCTGTATCACTAACAGCTAACTTATATTGATTAACCTGAGAAGTACAAGCGTTAAGCAGCCATACCAGGCTGAAGATTGCGATAAAAGGTTGTTTGGAAATCATTGAAAATGTCTTCACCCGTTAACCGTAGGGAGGTTGATTTTTTCCTGGGTGAAAGTTCACTCCCCTAACCCTTGACTACAAGGCTAGTCAGCAGGTTCCAGACGCAAACGTTGTAATTCTTGTTGTAAATATTTTCCCCACTGTGTGGCGAGGGGTATTTCAGTAAACGGGACTTTAATTGAGGTGGTAGGTTCTGGAAAGATGAATTCAAGAGCGATCGCACGACCTTTACTAGGTGGCATTTCTAAATCAGCTACTTTGTCATCTACCATTAGGCGGATTGATTGAACCTTTTTGAGAGAAAAGGTTTGTAGATTTATCGGCTCTTTGCGTGTAGGTTTTCCCCAAGTCAATTCACTACCTTTTTGACCCAGCACTGCATAAATATCGTACTTCGCTCGTTCAAACTGCTGTGCCCAGTTGCGATAAGCTTCAATCTTTTGATATTCGTTCCAACCCGACCAAGCCAGCCAAAAAAATGCTGCAAGTAAAGGTAACCAGAGTAAACCACGTTCCATTGTTAAGCTACAAAATCCCCTTCAGATCTAAAACAAATCCAGGCAGCACATCTTCTCCTGAAAGGCTAGCAGGAGATTGAAGAATCTCAACATCCTGACCTTGGCGATAAATTTCTACTCTCTGGTTTTTCTGGTCAATTAACCAACCCAATCTAGCTCCATTATCAATGTACTCCTGCATTTTTTCCTGGGTTGTTTT
>DATNQT010000310.1:0-5824 GCA_036703885.1 Candidatus Sericytochromatia bacterium | reverse complement strand
ACCTGCAACACATCCTGCTCAGAAAGTCCGCCTGCAGGGTTTAATCCGTTTTGGTACTCCACAGGTTTCTCAATGAGTCCCGCTGCAAAAGCGTAATGCATGATTGAGTTGGGATCCCACTTTGACCCCTCAACTTCTCCTACTGCAACCTTTCGGAGAACATTATAAAAAGTTGTATCTCGATCCCAATTGTTAGGAGGAGCAGCAAAATATTTATAAACGGCTTCTTCGTCCCATACGATACCTGCAAACGGGTTTTGGTGCTCATGAGGGAAACCTAAGGCGTGGCCGATCTCGTGAACAGGGACATCTACCCCACGGGCATCAGCCCGAAGATCCCAGCCGAAGTTCATGGTTTGCTCACCTTGCTTAGGAATATCGATCGTATCGCGGCCAACATATGACCAGGCTCCATCCCCTTGCACAAAGCCGATTCGTATCTCTGCCTCGGTGATGTTCCGAACTTCCTCAAACTTGATACCAATCCCTACCTTCTTCCACACCTCAAACCCCTGCCGGACAATCTCCTTCTGCTCATTCCCGCCTGAATTGGGACCCTTCTCAAAAAAGTAATAACGTAATTTTGTACCGTTAACCCACTTCTTCGCGATTGACCGTATTAGACGAGCACGCTCCGGCGACACGCTCGGATCGAAAGTGCGTGGAGGAACCTTTGGCAAAGCACAAAATTTTTGTGCTTCCTTACCTGATTCTGCGGCACTTGAGCCAACTTTGATTCCGAGCTTAGCTTCAATTTGTTCGATGCGTTTTAGTAATTGCTCAACTTGATAAGAGTCGATTTGTGAAATGTTATTCATGACAAATTCCTCCAAAGTGAATACTTAGGGACTTTAAGTCCAAAGGTGTGCTCAATCCCGGCAAAATTATTTCCAAAGAACCAGCTATTTTGAGAATGTTTATTTTCATCTATCTGACTCCAGTGGGAGCACAGGAGATTCAGGAAAGAAAAACTGCAACCCTGTCAGCAATGACCTAGATAAATGCGAGCTGTCGAGCTTGTTTGACACTCCTCGGACTGAAGTCGCGAGGATTCTTGGATCAATCAGTCGAACTTATCTCTGTTTTGTCGCCACCAAGGAGTAGAGCGAGTTCTGTCCCCAAGCGTTAATTTCGGTGTGCCCCACCGTATTTAAATTCAAACTAATTCCTGCTTGCTTCAACCCTCTGGTTAAAATATTTTTTCCAGCGTTATGATCCCGATCCAATATCGCCCCACAGCCGCAAATATGAGTTCTGGTTGATAAGCTGTTCGGCATTTAAAAGACGATAGTAGGGTGCGTCAGTACAGAAGTGTTTCCCTTGTAAGCGTAAGTGTTCACTCCTGACGCACCCTACAAGCCTCGTTAGTGGTTTAAATGCGTAACAGCTTAGCGTCTTCTTAACAAGATTGCCACAATTAGAACTCTCTTGTGAGGTGTATTGAGGAGCAACAGCAATTACTGTTTTGCCGTATACTTTTCCAAAATACTCTAACCACTGAGCAAATTGTGACCACGCTGCATCGCTGATCGACTTAGCAAGTTTATGGTTTTTGACCATATTTTTAACTTGAAGGTTTTCGTAGGCTACGAAATCGCGCTTATTTCACCGCGCCGGGCGTCGTCTTTATGGCGAAGTCTTTACGCTGCCGACTAACCTTCAGGTGCTTTCTTCCTAACTTGTTGATAGCTTTTTTTCGATTACCAGAGCCTTTCTTCTTCCCTTGAAACTCGCTTCTGCAATCTCTTCAAAGCTTTTTCACTTTTTCGGAGGTAGCGAGGGTTGGCGACTGTTTCGCCATCGCTGTCGGTATAGAAATGGTTTCATCCCACATCTATTCCAATGGCTTTGCCAGTAGAGATAGGCTCCTCTTTCCGCTCCACGTTGATGCAAAATTGGGCGTAGTATCCGTCGGCACGACGCACAACCCTGATTCGTTTAATCTCATCTGGTGCATAAAAATGCAAATCCCGACTGCCAATTAATTTGAATTTTCCAGCAGCAAAGTCGTCCTTAAAAGTTAAATATCTTTTGTCGGAAGAAAGTAATCACCCTGAAGTTTTGTACTCAACGGAGCGAGTATGCCTCTTGAACTGCGGGTATCCTTTTTTGCCTGGTATTTTTGCTTTGCAATTAGCGAAAAAACGCTGGATAGCAAAAATGGCACGCTCGTGCCGTAGCCTGACGTGCCATTGAGTTAAGCTTGCCTGCCCATTCAAACTCTTTTGCCATAATGGCGCATTGTTTGTACAGATCGACTAGCTTAACTCCTTGATTCTCTATCCAGTATCTAAGAGTTTTGTTTCGGACAAATTGAGCTGTTCTGATCATCTCATCGATAATCAGATATTGCTCCGCTTTGCCTTTTAACTTAAACTCTAAAACTATCATCACAGTATTTTATCGCTTCTAGGGAAATCTTTACTTGCAAAATATGTATTTTTTAATTATTCTTTACAATATGTGGAAATTAAATCCGTCCTATAAGGACGGGGCTTTAAACCCAAAATTTTCGGTAATTCAAGGCATCTCGGTAGGCTCTAGCCGTCTGAAACACCAAAGCTTTTTGCTCGGCAGTCAGTTTTAGTTTTAGCTTGGCGGTGATTACTTGGGACATTATTTTCACGAACTTTGGTATTATTTTATATCGTGAAGATAGTAAAAACAAGGGGCAGGATCAGGAATCTGTTCGTTCTTCGACCACCCCTTCGGGTACAACATCTAAAGATTGTCGGTTTTGGTCAGGGGTGGATCTCTTCACTCACGCGCATTCCGGACGACGCTCACGCCCGGAGGTAGAGCGCGGGACTCCTGCTGTCTAGTTGAGTGGTTAAACCACAATCGGGACGTATTCTTAGCGAATAGCGCTAGTTCGATGCTCTGTTTGGGCTTGAAATTTGTTTAAGTTCCGTTAAGCACTGACTTTGGTTTTCCACAGTGATGCCTCCTTGCAAGCGGATGCTTACTTGTCGGATGCAAAAGTCCAGAAATTCTGCAAGAAGATACAAAAGTTCACAATAGTTAGGCGAATGGTCAGAAGTGTGGCTTTTCAGGCGTTGGTGCTATGACAGGGCAGAAGCAGCACCATCTACGACCATGAACCTAGAGACATACCGTAAATGTCAGATTGCATGAGTCGGAGTAGCTCAGCGCCTCCCTAGACTTTAATTTGTCAGACCAAAGTCTCTTTATTTTTTAAAATAGAAGATTTGAATAATGAAAACATAACTACTTTAGTTATGTTTAAAAAAGAAGTTTCTACCCCTTGATTTATTAGATTTAACCTCAGAAAATAAAAGTGGAATTAGACAACTTACAACTAATTTCATTCACACTCCCTAAGGAAAACAACAATGTTAAACACAAAACAAGTTGAGGCAACTCTTGCCGTCGAGGAACTTGACAATGAGGTTGCTGCTGCCATTCAAGGTGGTTATGACTTGCAGGTTTACAGACACGCTAATGGTAGGGATTTGTTAGGTGATTTAAACACGAGCCGATCCTCTCTGAGTTCAAATGCAAACGACCAGATTAGCTCGGTTCGTGTCCGAGCAGGCCGATGGATGTTCTATGAGCATGCTAATTATACAGGTCAAGCTTGGGAGGCTCCAGTTGGAAGATTGAGCAACGTTCCGGCGTGGTTCAATGACAAGATCTCATCCATCTTGCGCCTCAGATAGTGGTTGAACTAACACTTTCAACAATCAGGTTCCAGTTACTAGTCTCCCTGAGTGGAAGTGGAAGTTTTATCGAAATGTCCGTTTCCAGTCCTCGTACAGGATGACCCTGGGCTAGGAGCGTATTCTAGCTGAGCTATATGCTCAGCTACCAGGTCGTAGGGGCGAAATATGCCTCGCTCCTACTTCCACATTGTTAATCAAGCCAACAAACCAAGAGATTGTTTAAGTAGCCAATTATTTGTGAGTAACAACAATTTGTTTGGCTATTGACAGTAGAACAATTGTGATTATTAAGGAGAAAGAAGATGAAAGAAGTTCAGAATGAAAAACTGTTTCACCAACTTGACGATGAGGTTGCTGCTAGCTGTAGTGGAGGTGTTCTCTCTTTATACAAGGATGATAACTTCCGAGGAGTAAGCGTGAATATTTTTAACGGCGCAATCCACCTCCGTACCAGCGATTTCAATGATAATATCTCATCTCTTAAAATAGTAGGTAATGAACGATGGGCGTTTTATCGAGACATTGCGTTCAGAGGTATCCCTGTAATTCTAGGACGTGGAAATTACACTTCAACCGACTTGCGACGACGGGGTATTCCAAACGACTCAATTAGTTCTATCAGACGCATAACATGATCATAGATTTGGCTTCTCTATCCATTCTATGATTTTTACTTAGATAGTAAAACAGCCTCAGAGTATTCATCCATTTCTGAGGTCGTTTAGTATCTCAGTCCTCTGTTAAAGCTTTCCCGATCACCTCTGCTAACTTGGAAGAGCGATGCCACATAGGGGGTGTAGGTTTTTGCATTTATCAGGCGAATCTTATATTACTTACTCCTTTCCTACTCAAAGTTTACCTATTTAAATGAACCGCCAAGTCGCAAAGGACACAAACAGAGAGGAAAAGAGTATCGGTAATCTTTAGCAGAAAGGGAGTAATCGTTTATCTTGCCTCAAAGGCATTGAATAACTTAGTGATTTAACAATGAAATATCACAGTGTACTGCAACATAGTGAAGAAGACTGCGGTGCGGCTTGTCTTGCCACAGTCGCCAAACACTACGGACGTACTTTTGCCATCAGTAGGGTTCGGGAAGCAGTCGGCACCGGGTCGCGGGGAACCTCCCTACTGGGGTTAAAACGGGGTGCAGAAGCCCTAGGATTTAATGCCCGCCAAGTCAAAGCCTCCCCGCAACTGCTTGACTCTTTGCATAAAACCCCTCTACCAGCCATCATTCACTGGAAAGGCTACCACTGGGTCGTTTTGTACGGGCAAAAGGGGAAAAAATATGTAATTGCTGACCCTGGCGTCGGCATCCGCTACCTCACCCGCGAGGAGTTAATAAGTGGTTGGGACAATGGCGTGATGCTGCTGCTGGAGGCAGACGACAGCCGTTTTTATCAACAACCGGAGGATAAAATAGGCGGATTTGGGCGTTATTTGGTGCGCGTTTGGCCCTATCGCGCCATTCTCGTCCAAGCGATTGCAATCAACATTGCCATCGGACTGCTTTCCCTCGCTTCCCCTTTGATGATGCAACTCCTCACCGATGACGTGTTGGTGCGGGGAGATACCCAACTGCTAACCACCGTAGCAATTGGCGTCATCGCCATGAATCTATTTAGTAGTGCGATCGGTTTGGTACAATCTCACCTCATCGGTCACTTTGGTCAGCGGCTGCAATTAGGGTTAATTCTAGAATACGGGCGAAAACTCCTACACTTGCCCCTTTCGTATTTTGAAGGGCGTCGCAGTGGGGAAGTCGTCAGCCGCATTGCTGATGTTAACGCCATCAATGCCCTAGTTTCCCAAATTGTCCTCGGTTTACCCAGCCAATTTTTTATCGCATTGGTTTCCTTAGGCTTGATGCTGTTCTACAGTTGGGAACTGACTCTAGCTTCCTTAGCCGCCTTTGTCATCGTCACAGTCGTCAACCTGCTTTTTCTCCCAGCATTGCGCCAGAAAACCCGCAACCAGATTGTCTTAGGCACAGAAAACCAAGGCTTTCTCGTCGAAACCTTTCGCGGTGTCCAGGTTCTCAAAACCACCCAAGCCACCCCTCAAGCTTGGCAAGAGTATCAGACAAATTACGGTCGCCTTGCCAACCTGGGCTGGACTACGATGAAGCTGGGGCTTTA
>DATNQT010000309.1:0-7796 GCA_036703885.1 Candidatus Sericytochromatia bacterium | reverse complement strand
TATATTGGAGGCAGTGTAATTCTGTTGGGTATTGCCCTCAACCAGATTGGCATTGTTCGCCAGAGAACCAAAACCCCTACTGTGCCGCCTGTCAGTCCGGCTAAAGAAATAGACATGGAAGTTGGCTTCAAAGGAATCTAAGAGCTGATTCGTAAAGAAAATCTAAAGAGCTTTCGGACTAATGTTCGTGACGTTCTAAGCTAAATCAAACCAAAGTTGATTACTGCCGATGAGCCGACTGCCTGATATTGCCAATCCTCAATGGAAACCTTATCTGAGCGACCTGAGTGATACGGAGTGGGAAGTGCTTAAGCCTCTACTGCCTGCGCCAAAAGGCTTCGGGCATCCCGTAGAGGTGGATTTACGGGAGATTCTTAACGGCATTTTCTACGTACAACGCAGTGGATGCCAGTGGGAAATGCTGCCCCATGACTTGCCGCCCTACACGACAGTGTATGGTTACTTTCACAAATGGCAGCGCAAAAGAATCTGGCAGCTTCTTCTCGACCAAGTGCGCCATCAACTCAGACAGGAGTTAGGGCGAGATGAACACTCCACCGTTGCCATTGCCGATTCTCAATCGGTCAAGACAACGGAAAAAAGGGGGAGGTCTACGGATATGACGGTGGTAAAAAGGTTAAAGGGCGTAAACGCCATATCGTCGTACATTCTCAAGGACTACTGATTGGCGTTTTAGTGACTGAAGCAAATGCCTCAGAACGATTAGGTGCAGTCGTGGTACTGCATGAGGTAGCCCAAAAGCTTTCCCAACTGGAAGTTGTTTGGGTAGACCAAGGATATTCAGGAGAAAACTTTGCTCAAGCAGTTCGACAGGTCTGCGCTCTTGCAAGTGCGAGTGGAGGTGATTAGGCGGACATCGAAAGCGTTTGAGGTCTTACCTAAGCGATGGATTGTCGAGCGTACCTTCGGCTGGCTTAATCGGTTTCGGCGATTGAGCAAGGATTATGAGTTGTACACTCACCTGAGTGAAGCGATGATTTATGGCTCACTCATTCGCCTTATGCTCAAGCGATTAACCTCTTAATTTTTGCTTTACGAATCAGCTCTTAGGTTAGCTATAGCGTTTCTCAGTTGCGTGAAGTACATCAAAATAACCTAACTCCCAATGCCTTACTCAGGTTGACGTGAGCGAGGTTTACCTTACTCAAATCCGCCGCGCTCAAATTAGCTTCCCTTAGGTCTGTTCTGTACAGAAAAGCTTGACTTAGGTTTGCCTTGATGAGATTGGCTTTCACTAGTTTGGCTGAATTAAGACTTGCCTTATAAAGGTTTGCATTAGCTAAATTTGCCTCATCCAGGTTGGCACTAGATAAGTTTGCCTCGCACAGTTCAGCCTCCCTCAAATTGGCATTACTCAGGTTGATGCCCTTGTTAAGGGATTGTCCCCTCAAATTTGCTCTAGCTAGGTTAATCTCCGTAAAATCCTTTTCTCCCTTCTTAAACCGCTCTAAAAATTCTTCAGCACTGATGGGTATTTCCTGAGTCTCTTTCTCGGCAGTATAGATTCTGTTCAACAGCCACATTACCCTCTCTAACTTGAATTCTTGATCATTGAAGGCTGTGGTGCTTTCCTCTGGTGCTGTTGTATCAGTCTCCTGAACTTGGTCAACTTCGACTGTATCGGCATTCACTTCGACTTCAGCAGGATTTCCCAGCAATTCGCTGTTCTGTGAACTCGCTGTCGATGCGATCGCTTCTTGACGTTCTTGCTGGTCAACCCGTTCAAAAAACTGCTTTACCACGTCAGCATCATCAAGAACAGCCGACTCTGTTGGCGCGTTAGTCGTATCAACACTATTCAATCTGTTGCTCAAACTAGGCAACTGACTAAAACGCTGTTGCAAATCATTGAATTGCTCAGTCAACTCATCTAACTGGCGTTTCACCCTTACCGCATACTGCGCCGTACTATTTTGCCGCTCTTCGAGTTGTTGAATTCTTGAAACTAGAGACGCTACATCTAGTTGTGGCTCTGTCATATGGGTTGAGGACTTTAATGGAGGATTACTTGAGTAACTGAGCAAACTCGCGTAGGGTTTTGGCATACTGTTCGCCTGCCACCCACATGACATCATTGTGTCCCGCTTCATCCAGCCATAATGAAAGTTTAGGTTCCTTAGCCGCCGCGAAGAGTTGTTGTCCGTGTTGAAAGGGAATAGTGTCATCAGCTTTCCCATGCATCACCAGCACCGGACACTTGACTTTTTTGATCTTGTCGATGTTACGGAATTTATCAAAAGGCAGAATTGGGATAGGTACGATTACTCGAAACGCTGTAGTGAAGGCACTTTCCATAATCAATCCAGCAAGTGGTTTTCGAGATGCCAAGTCAACCGCCGATCCTCCCCCAACTGAACGCCCGTAAGCAATAATCCGTTGACTTGGCACGCGCAGTCGCTGAGTTAAATAGTTATAGGCAGTCTCGATATCTCGATAAGCATTGCGTTCTGTCGGCGTTCCCTGACTTGTGCCATACCCGCGATAATCATAGGCAAAAACGCTAAACCCAATGTTTTGTAGTTTTTGCAGCACGGGTTGGATGTCTCCCAAGTCCTCAGCATTGCCATGAACGTAAAGAATGGTATGGGTAGATGCCGGATTCGGCAGATAAACTGCTGAAAGCTGGAGGCGATCGGGCGTTGTCAGCTTAAGAATTTCTTTAGTGTCTTGATAAGTGGAGGGTTGAGGTAAGAAAATCTTGCCGTCTGCAAAGAAGAAAACGTACAGACAGAAGATAACGTAGATGATGATTAGCGATCGCACAAGTCGTTTAAAGGTAAATTCACCGATTAGCAGTCGTTTGAGGGTTTGTTTATCCATGAGTCTGAAAATCCCTATTTCCCCAAGTCCCTCTTTCAGATGAGGATAGCTCTAGCGTATTTCAGATAATGGCTTGATTGCGATCGCGAGCAATTAGTTTAAATTTGGATATCGCCGTAGAAAGAAGTTGTAAACTTAGCTCGACTGCGTAGTGAGGACGAAAGATGACATTTGAATATCCTGAAGACTTGAAATATCTGGATAGTCACGAATATGTAAGACTCGAAGGTGAAATTGCCACCCTTGGCATTAGTGCTTTTGCTGTTGACCAGTTGGGAGATATTGTATTTTTGGAACTCCCAGAAATTGGCGATGCCTTGGCAAAGGGTGAGACCTTTGGAACGATTGAATCAGTGAAAGCTGTTGAGGATATGTATGCTCCGATTTCCGGTACCGTAATCGAGCGCAATGATGCAATGGTAGAGTCTCCCGAACTAGTTTCAGAAGACCCCTACGGTGAAGGATGGTTATTGAAAGTGCGCGTTAATGACGGCGAAGACTTGGCAGATACACTCTCTGCTAGTGAGTATCGAGCAAACGTTGAAGGGGAGTGACACTCCCCCCGCTTAGAAAAACCAGGGAATTCTTTATTCTTCCAAAGCGCAACCGCCACCAACCTTAGCCGAGAGATATTTCGGCAAGTCTGTTACAAAATAACTAAGTGGTTGCGCCAGCCCTCGAAACTTGTGACGCACCACCGTCCTTTAACGAATCGGTATGATATGCGTAATTTGGATGTCACAGTTAACCACGAAGCAAAAGATACTTCTTACTCTGGGCAGAATTTCTCTTTAGCACAGGGCATTGCGCCTACCGATTCTTTTGTAAAACGGCACATTGGTCCTAGTGCCGATAAAGTTGAGCAGATGCTCAAAGTCTTGGGTTTCTCAACTCTTGATGACCTAATCGAGCATACCGTTCCTCCGGCTATCCGGCTCAATCAACCTTTACAGTTACCAAAAGCTGAAAGCGAGTACGCTGCCTTAGCCAAGCTTAAAGAAATTGCTTCAAAAAATCAGGTATTCCGGTCGTTCATCGGTATGGGATACCACGACTGCATCACACCCCCAGTCATCCAGCGCAACATCCTAGAAAACCCTGGCTGGTATACTGCTTACACTCCTTACCAAGCTGAGATTGCTCAAGGACGGCTAGAAGCACTGCTGAACTTCCAGACCATGATTATCGACCTAACAGGTTTGGAAATTGCTAATGCTTCCTTGCTCGATGAAGGTACCGCTGCCGCTGAAGCGATGAGCATGAGCTATGGCTTATGTCAGACCAAAGCCAATGGTTTCTTTGTTTCCAATACCTGCCATGCCCAAACTATTGAAGTCGTGCAAACTCGTGCCAAAGCTTTAGGTATTGAGGTGATTGTAGACGACCATCAAACCTTTAAGTTTGAACAGCAGATTTTTGGGGCACTGCTACAGTACCCAGCAACAGATGGCACGATTTACGACTATCGAGAATTCATCGAAAAGGCTCATGCCGCTAAAGCTTTAGTCACGGTAGCAGCAGACCCCTTAAGTCTTGCACTGCTGACACCACCAGGAGAATTTGGGGCTGATATTGCGGTAGGAAGTACTCAGCGCTTTGGGGTTCCTTTGGGATATGGGGGACCTCATGCCGCCTATTTTGCAACGCGAGAAGCTTACAAACGGCAGGTTCCAGGTCGAATTGTTGGTGTATCTAAAGATGCTCAGGGTAAGCCTGCATTACGTCTAGCGCTGCAAACCCGCGAACAACACATCCGTCGTGACAAAGCCACTAGCAATATTTGTACGGCTCAAGTATTACTGGCGGTGATGGCTTCGATGTATGCGGTCTATCACGGATCTGAGGGAATTAAAAAAATTGCCCAGAATGTGCATCAGCTCACTGTGATTTTGGCAGAAGGGCTGAAGCGTCTGGGCTATGGTATCGGGTCAGAATTGTTCTTTGATACAGTGCGGGTGGAATTGGGAAGCCGCAGTCAGTCAGAGATTCTAGAAGCTGCCCAGTCTCATGGTATAAACCTGCGTCCCTTGGAGGCAAATGCTGTCGGGGTCACTTTAGATGAGACAACGACATTACAAGACTTACAAAACCTGTTAGAGATTTTTTCAGGTGTAGGGGCGCAAAGCCTTGCGCCCCTACCCTTTACGCTGGAAAAATTGACGAGTGAGGTGGAGTCAAATCTTGACGCATCCTTTGCTCGAAAAAGCAGCTATTTAACTAATCCTGTATTTAACCGCTACCACTCGGAAACCGAGTTGTTGCGCTATCTACATCGCCTACAAGCTAAGGATTTATCGCTGACAACATCGATGATTCCTTTGGGTTCTTGCACGATGAAGTTGAATGCAACGGCTGAAATGATCCCAGTGACTTGGGGGGAGTTTGGCAAGATTCATCCTTTTGCTCCTCTGTCCCAAACAGGCGGCTATCAGGTGTTGTTTCAGCAGCTAGAGGAATGGTTGGCTGAGATTACGGGGTTTGCAGCAATTTCTCTTCAGCCCAATGCGGGTTCTCAAGGGGAGTATACGGGATTGCTGGTGATTCGTCAGTACCACGATCACCGAGGGGAAGGGCATCGTAATATTTGTTTAATACCAGAGTCTGCTCACGGCACTAACCCTGCAAGTGCGGTGATGTGTGGGATGAAGGTTGTAGCGGTGAAATGTGATGACCAAGGTAATGTTGACCTGGATGACTTGAAGGCAAAAGCGGAAAAACATCGCGAGAACTTAGCTGCTTTGATGGTTACTTATCCGTCTACTCATGGTGTTTTTGAGGAGCAGATTAAGGAATTTTGTGATGTTGTCCATGCCAACGGTGGGCAGGTTTACATGGATGGGGCGAATATGAATGCCCAAGTCGGACTTTGCCGTCCTGGAGATTTTGGTGCAGATGTGTGCCACTTGAATTTGCACAAGACATTCTGTATTCCTCATGGTGGTGGTGGTCCAGGTATGGGGCCAATTGGAGTGATGCAGCATCTAGTGCCGTTCTTACCGGGGCATTCTGTGGTTCAGATTGGGGATGAACAAGGCATTGGGGCTGTTTCTGCGGCACCTTGGGGAAGTGCCAGTATTCTGCCGATTTCTTGGATGTATATTGCGATGATGGGTGGCGATGGCTTGACGGAAGCCACTAAAGTTGCGATTCTCAATGCTAATTACATTGCCCATCGCTTAGAGCCTTATTATCCGGTTCTGTATAAAGGGAAAGCTGGTTTGGTGGCGCATGAGTGTATTTTAGATTTGCGATCGCTCAAGAAAACCGCCGGAATTGAAGTTGATGATATTGCCAAGCGATTGATGGACTACGGTTTCCATGCGCCAACGGTATCTTGGCCCGTGGCAGGCACGATGATGGTAGAACCGACGGAAAGTGAATCGAAGGAAGAACTCGATCGCTTTTGTGATGCGATGATTGCGATTCGCCAAGAAATCGAGGAAATTGCAGAAGGTAAGGTAGACCCTCACAATAATGTTTTGAAGAATGCACCCCATACGGCAGAAGCGTTGATGGTATCGGAATGGAATCATCCCTATTCCCGTGAACAGGCGGCTTATCCCGCACCTTGGACTCGCGAACACAAGTTTTGGCCAGTGGTTGGGCGGATTGATAATGCGTTTGGCGATCGCAATTTAGTTTGCTCTTGTATAGGAATGGAAGCCTATACACAGGGTTAATTCGCTGCGTAATGGCATAGGAATCCTGTAGGGGCACGACAATGTCGTGCCCTTAGTGCATTTTTCGGCTAATTAATTTTCTGTAAATATTTAGATGGGGAGCATACCACCTTTGCAAGCCCACTCTGCGTGAAGGCTACGCCTACATCCCCGTTCGGCTGAGCGTCTCCGCCCTGAGCTTGTCGAAGGGTCACGCCGAAGTCTTGTCGAAGGGTCACGTCGAAGCCTAACCCCTTCTCCCTGCTTGGGAGAAGGGTAACCATTGGCTCCGGCTCCCCTCTCCCAAACAGGGGAGAGGGGTTGGGGGTGAGGGCAAAACCTCGTCAAATATCAGCATTTGAGCTTAAGTTGACACCGATGGGCACTGTCATGTCCCTATAGGTTGTGCATTCCGTAAATTTTTTAATCCAGTTCATATTGATGTGTTTGCAAATATTGCATTTTTGAGAGGTGTAGCGAGGGTCTTGATGGACTACTCGCTTGCCAAGTGCTTCTGCCTTGTAAATAAAAAACAACGTTTCAACTAGGCAGGTGAGAGAGGCAACAGCTTAGAAAGAGCGAACAAAGTTAAAACTCTTTACAGCAACGCATCGTATTAGCTGTAAAAATGATTGTTGTTAACACGAGTGTGGAGCTATTCACCTATTTGGGTGAACCGAGTAGGTGAAGCCTCTTAAGCTGATTCAGTTTTACTTTAGTAGTGTTCAGCCGTTACACCTGCTAGGAAAAGAGCAAAGTAGTTATGACGACCTTAAAAACAACATCCATTTTAAGTGTTCTCACCCTTTCCAGTGCAATTTCATGGGCTTCGGTTGCAGCAGCTCAACAGAGAATTTGCATTGTGACTGACACCAATCAATATGTTTGTGGGCGTCCAGCAACCGATCGCGACAATAACAATTCTGGGCGATCGAACCAAGATATCTACAACGACATTAATGAAATTTACAAAGATGTATTGGGTCGTACTGTTGATAATCGTAGCCTAGAAATTTGGTCAAGAGCTGTTAGGAATGGTCGCCCAATCAGGGATATTCGTCAAGAAGTTGCTCGCAGCCGAGAAGCACAGAACAAGATTAACCAACTCTACCGGGAAGTCTTAGGTCGCGATGCCGACGCCGCTGGTCTGCGGACTTGGACAGATAAACTAATAGGCGGTGGTGACCTAGCTGACGTTCGCCGTAGTCTGGAAAGAAGTGATGAAGCTAGGAACAGACCTCGTTAATATAGCAGTAGTCACTTAGGCTCTTGACAGTGTTGAGCGCCCAAAACCCT
>DATNQT010000308.1:0-2967 GCA_036703885.1 Candidatus Sericytochromatia bacterium | reverse complement strand
TGGTCAACAATGTACGGACTGT
Organism: Candidatus Sericytochromatia bacterium; assembly: GCA_036703885.1. Lineage (GTDB taxonomy): Bacteria > Cyanobacteriota > Cyanobacteriia > Cyanobacteriales > Coleofasciculaceae > CADCTM01. The sequence goes on along the minus strand of DATNQT010000308.1, from coordinate 2,945 downwards.
GGGTTGTAATTAAGACGTGCAACCCAGCATTAACTAACATCGCCAAGAATTCAGCAATTTCCACTTGAGCTGCTGGGTGTAAGTTCATTTCGGGTTCGTCAATTATCAGCAACTCATTGCGTTCTACTAAATAGCGCAAACAGAGAACTAATGGAGCTAGTTCTTTTACCATGGAGGAAACAATCGGCATCTCCAACTTAGTATTTTCTTCAGGTTGAAAAAGTAGTTCTTCTCGCAATTTGGCTGTCTCAAAACCAACGGTTCCTCGTCAAATCTCCTTTTCCAAAAAATCAGCCAACTTCACATATTCCCCTAGTTGGGGATTTTTATTGATTTCCTCTTCTCTGCGTTGTCTGTGTTCTTTTTGATAACTAAGTATAATCATGTTCAAAAAATTCTTTACTGGTTCAACTAAAGGCGTCCCTCTTTGTTCAAATTCAGATCGATCTGTGTCTGTTAAAAGTTCTTCAGTTCTAACTTCTCGACGTGGAAAAGGGCTAAATGGAAAAGTTATAAAAGCCGTTCTTTCAGTCGGAAATGTATATATATAATCATAAAAGGCTCTGTGGAGTATCTGGAAAATTTCCCGAACTACGAATTGCTTAATCGCTTTTCTAGGGAGCTTTTTCAAAATGTCTCCTTCTGAATAGAAGTATAGTATTCCATCTCCTGTTTCTTTAAGAGCATTTAGTAACCCTAAAGAAATTTTTCTCTGTACTGAAGCAGCTTTTATCCTTTCCAAAAACTCTGCCTTTGTTTCTGCTAAATTTAAATGTACTTGCAAATCATTAAAATTTGCTCGTTCCGTAGCCATAAACGATCGCATCCAGTTTGGAGCTAAACGAGCCACATCATTAATATAAGTTTCGGCATAGTCCTTAGCAAATTGAATAGCGTCAATTTGTGCATTACCTTCCTCAAAAAGTTGCTGAACTGCGCTATCTAAGGTTGGATATCCTTGTTGGGTGTTACCGTCAAGATAAGCTTTCAAGTAATGTCCGTATCCCTGCTGCCCAAAGATAGCTGACAAAGTGTATGCAGCCCAAGTTTTGCCTTCACCATTACCACCAATAAAAACCGTTAAAGGCTTCAAATCAATTTCAGCTTTTTCAATAACACCTAAGTTCCTAATTTCTACTTTCATTAAAGATTTTCCTGTTGATAAACACTCAGATCGATGGTACGATCGGCAGTGAGTTTTATTTATGTTTAATTACTCACCTAATTCTACCAGGATTTGTCATTTATCCTCAAAATTAACATAAAGGAGATATGCGACGCGATCGCGCCGCATTTCCCAACATCAGATCTAAGTCCACTGTCTGAAAAAAGTATTTTCTTGCCAAGCGGCGGCGGTGCGTTTTTCAAGTGCTGCCATTTCTGTTTGGTTCAGGGGTTGGAATGCTTGGGCGACTTGGAAGTTTTCTTCTAATTGCTTTACTGAGTCGGCGGCGATGACGCAGCAGTGCACGCCGGGAAGTGAAAGCGTGTAGCCCATTGCTTGGTGCATTCCATCTAAAACACCGTTCTGAAATAATTTGCCGTAAGCTGGTACTTTCATGGCTATGACGCCGATGTTTTTGGCTTTGGCAACTGGTAAAGCGCTGGTAACAAAGGAGCGCGGGTGATGTTTTTCGGCGGCGTTGAGGGAGATTAATGTTGTGTCAAAAGGATAGCGCTCCAAGCCTGCAGCAATGATGGCTGGTTCGTGGTGTCCGGTGATGCCGGAAAAACGAATTATTTTTTGTTGTTTGGCTTCTTCGATCGCCTTTATTGCTCCTTTGTCACTGAAAATTTGGTCTAATTGTGTTTGGAATGAGACGCGGTGGAGTTGCCACAAGTCTAGCCGATCGGTTTTCAATCTTTTGAGCGATTGCTCTAAGTCTCTCCACGCACCGTCTCTGTCTCTGGCGACGGTTTTTGAGGCTAGGAATAGGCGCTCTCGATATGGTGGCAAAACTTTGCCTAAGTTTTCTTCGCTGGGCCCGTATTCGGCGGCGGTGTCAAAATAGCTAATGCCTAGTTCGATCGCGCGTTCAATTTGCACGGCCGCTTCTGCTTCTCTTCCCCGCTGCGACAGCGGTGTTTGTCCGGCCCCCCCCAAACCAAAAATCGGCACTTTCACGCCGGTGTTGCCTAACAGTCGTTCTGGCATTTTTACTGTGGCGGCCGCCTTGTTATTGGGTGCGGCTGCGATTTCCCGATCCTGCTGTTCGATCGCCTTAGCGCCTGCAAGGCCGCTGGCAACAGCTATACTGCTCAATATAAAATTGCGACGAGTCTTTTTGCTGGTCATGGTTTCGGTATCCTCAGAATATGTGAGTTGAGATTAACCAGAAAGTTAAAAGAAGTCATCAGTCATTAGTCATGAGTCCTGAGTCATTGGTTATTGGTTATTTGTCCTATGTTTCTTGTTAGTTGTTCGTTCTAATAACCATAGGACTTACGCACGGGGGCCCAGAAACCGGGTTTTTTAGCCAATCTGCGGGCCCGAACGCGTCTTTTCGTAACAAAAACCCGGTTTCTTTGGTCTGCGTAACTCCTGAACCAATAACCCATGCCCTATGCCCCATGCCCCATGCCCTATGCCCTAGTCAATTATCCATGCGCGAATCAGTTCGTTTATCTGTTCTGGTACTTCGTCGTGGGGACAGTGACCAGCTTTGATAAAGTGTTCTGTCAACCCAGGATAGTGTTTGCGAAATTTGGCGCTTCTTTCTGTGGAATTCATCCACGGATCGCCTTCTCCCCACAGCATTAGCAACCGGCATTTTAATTGACTCAGCAATACGTCAATTTTTTCCCCTTGGGGTGTTCGGAATACGGAGGCGAATACTTTGGGGGCACCGGGATCGCAGGAGGGAAGGTAAATTTCTTCTACTAATTGGTCTGTGACGGCGCTTTGGTCGAGATAAACTTTTTCTAGGGTTTTCCGAATTGTCGAT
>DATNQT010000307.1:0-3287 GCA_036703885.1 Candidatus Sericytochromatia bacterium | reverse complement strand
CCCCCCAGGGCGGATGGCGGAATTGGTAGACGCACCACACTCAAAATGTGGCGACCTTACGGTCGTGGGAGTTCGAGTCTCCCCCCGCCCACTGTAGTTGAGAGGCAACGCTCATGGCACAGCGACTAAAGCGGTGGGAATCTCCCCGTCGTCAGGGTAGAAACGAGAAAGGGAAAGGCGGCTCTGCTCGCCAACGACAACTCAAGAAGCAACAGCAAATGCTGCGGAAAAAGCTGAAAGAGGGTCAAAAAGCAGATAATTGCGATAAAAAAGGGGGAAGAGATTATAATTCTCTTCCTCCTTTTTTATCGGTCAAGTATTGGATAACCCGAAGTGGTAAGGTGGGCAATGCCCACCCTACATTTAGAATATCTGCGTAAGTCCTGTATATTTAACGAGAACAAGCATAGTTAAAGGCAGCATAATTCGCGCTTTTAGGACTCACCTGTTCGAGGGGAGCTTCAATATTTCGGAAATCGCCCCTCTGGGTGCGAGTACCGTAAGCGATCGCCTGTATGATGCGATTCGAGTGGTTATAGGTCGTAAATTGGCTAAGTCTCTGCATACTTGACTCACAGTAAGCGACGTATGTAGAGTTGCTTCTGACCACACCCGTTGAGGTGGGTTTACTATAAATATGGCGAATCTTGTACTTTATATCTCCGGTAATCGACTGTCGTTTAATTGAATTGAGATCAATGAAAATGCGATCGCTAGACTGAGGTTTGGTAACTTCTAACCAATTAGTTTGACCAGCCCAAGCTAGAGAACAAAAGGATGTCAGGCTAACGATAACCGAAAAACCAGCCGTAAACCGTAAAATCTTCAGCATGAGTCTTACCCTACAAAAGCACGTTTAAAATACTGCAAGCTAATTGTAGGGAGCCATGAAAGCTGCCGGAATCCGAGAAAACTAGGAAGAGGAAAAGCCTGTCTAAGTTTTTATGAGAGAAATTACTGATGCACTCAGCACGAATGCTATAAATGCCCCTAACTGACGGTGAATGAATTTAGACGATCGCTTCCCCCACTGCTTATTTTTAAAATAGAAGCGATCGCCTACTCTTCAATCCATCGTTTAACGCAGAAATTCTGAAGGGGAGAGGGGCGCATTGGTCTGACTAGTACTAAACTGTTGCGGTGGGATACGACTCGCAACGGGGGGTTCCGATGGAAGCTTATAGCGATCGCCCCATCCACCATTAATATCTTCTGCTTTCAGTTGAGGGGGACTCCTTCTCCCCGTTGGGAGACTAACCTGTAGGGTTTGACTTGCCTGTACGTAGGGTACACCTTCAGAAGTAAATCGGACGAGGCTACCTCTAAGATTCTGAGGGTCAATCCCTTGCTGTTTGGGTTTCAGAAGTTGACCTGTTGGATCGAAAGTGGCAACAAATGATACCTCAGAGGCGGGGTCAACCGAGAGTCCAGTTTCCGATGACCCTAGTTGCCATGCTTCCTGAAAACGTCCATCTGATGCAACCTGCCATAAATTGAGAGTTGCTTGCCATTTTCCTTGCTTGATCGGGACGATTTGGCGATCGAGTATTGAATAAGTTGCATTTGTGTCCGTTTCCAGAAAGTTGTCGCTTTTAGGACGTAGATAGCGGATTGCCGCCACTGAAATTTCACTCTGGTTCGGGAGATCGGTCGCACCGCTCACATCATACACACCAGGACGACCTGCTGCTTGGACATTCAGTTTTAGAGCAATCTCAGGAGGCTTTGAGGAGGAGCAACTGACAGACAAAACTAATAGCAAAAGGATGACAGCCCATTTGCTTTGAGAAAAAATGAGTTGAATTTTTTGAGAAAACAGTTGGTAAAACCGACTCAGCATAAGCGATCGCTCGTAAGTCCTGAAGAATCAACCGACGATCATAACAAGTTGAAACAGATAATCACAGGTCTTATTCCTTGACAAAAGAAGAAGTTTATGATTTTTTATCCACTGTTAATGGGAATGTGCGATCACGCTGCAAAATCTCCTGTTAACCTCAGCTGACTTGATGATTCGCTGCTTATAACCATTATTATGAATCAGGTTTATTGTGCCAGTGAAGAGGCTTTCGCTTCAGCGAACAGACAATAGGCAGCCTGCGGCTGGTTTAGCATCGCCAACCTTCTCCAGATGAAGAGTCATAATTTCTGTTAGGATGAATCGAAAGCCAGTACATTCCGGTCTGTTGCTGGCGCATTGGAAAAAAGCTTATACAAGCTATCCAACTGAACCACAAATTTCCTGCTCTTAGACTGGCCCCAGGCATTTGATTTGGGATAGGGGCATTACTAGGAGCAATCACATCCATGACATTTCGTAACCTCGGTCTTTCGACCGACCTGCTTCGTGCTGTTGCTGACTCTGGCTACACCAAGCCAACCCCCATTCAGCAGCAGGCAATTCCCGCCATTCTGCAAGGACAAGACGTTTTCGCCAGTGCCCAAACTGGAACAGGCAAGACGGCTGGCTTTACCCTGCCTCTACTGCAACTACTGAACACCACCAACTCCAACAAGGTACATCGCACGCCTCGCGCCCTCATCCTCACCCCCACTCGCGAACTGGCAGATCAGGTCAACGATAGCGTCAAAACCTATGGCAAATACCTGTCCCTGCGGTCGGCAGTGGTCTATGGGGGTGTGGGAATTGGACCGCAAATTCAAATGCTGCGTCGAGGGGTTGATATTCTAGTCGCCACGCCCGGACGGTTGCTCGACCACCTTGGGCAAAAGACCGTAGATCTCTCCCATATAGAGATACTGGTGCTGGATGAATGCGATCGAATGTTAGACATGGGCTTCATCCGCGACATCCGCAAAATTTTGGCAATTCTCCCCCCATCCCGGCAAACACTGATGTTTTCCGCCACCTTCTCGAAAGCGATCCAGCAGCTTGCCAACACCCTGCTAAAGTCTCCAACCTTGATCGAAGTGGCTCCTCGCAATACCGCTGCTATTCAGGTCAAACAGGTGGTTCATCCTGTCGATCGCGATCGCAAGCGAGAACTGCTTTCTCATATGATCGGGTTCCACAATTGGAAACAGGTACTGGTCTTCACCCGCACGAAACACGGAGCCAACCGTCTCGCTGAGCAGCTTGCTAAAGATGGACTGAAAAGCAGTGCCATTCATGGCAACAAAAGTCAGGCAGCCCGCACCCGCGCCCTGCAAGACTTTAAGCAAGTGAAAGTACGGGTATTAGTCGCCACCGACGTAGCCTCACGGGGTCTAGATATTGATCAGCTTCCTCATGTGGTTAACTTTGAACTACCCAATGTACCAGAAGA
>DATNQT010000306.1:0-4346 GCA_036703885.1 Candidatus Sericytochromatia bacterium | reverse complement strand
AAAGTTGTCAGCTATAGCCATTAAAATAGTTTCTGGGGAAGCCTCTACCTTCTGTACTGGGGGGTTTAAAATTGGTGCAATATTCTCAACACTCATGGATAAACCTGAAATTGAGACATAAGCCACAGCCCGAATTAAAGCACCCTCTAGTTCCCGAATGTTCGAGGTGTAATTAGTAGCAATATATTCAATTACCGAACGTGGGAGACGGATATTCTCATACTCTGCCTTTTTTTGTAAAATTGCCATCCGCGTTTCCAAATCGGGACGCTGAATATCCGCAATCAAACCCATAGAAAAGCGAGAACAAAGGCGTTCTTGTAAGCGGGTAATCTGGTTTGGAGGACGATCTGATGCCAAAACAATTTGCTTACCGGCTTCGTGTAAGGTATTAAACGTGTGGAAAAATTCTTCTTGGGTATACTCCTTGCCTTCAATAAACTGAATATCATCTACCAAAAGTACTTCTGCCGCCCGATAATGTTCTCGGAAACTCTGCATACTATCTTGACGAATTGCAGCAATCAGGTCGTTGGTGAACTGTTCCGTAGAAACGTAAAAGATTTTGGAGTCTGGGTTATTCTCCAAACGGTAATGACCGATCGCCTGCATCAAATGAGTTTTCCCCAAACCAACGCCACCACACAAGAATAGGGGATTAAACTCTCGTCCGGGCGATTCTGCTACGGCTAACGAAGCAGCATGAGCCATACGGTTATTAGACCCAACCACAAAGCGAGAGAATACATACTTAAGATTTAACTCCGGTGGTCTAGGCTGGCGATTAGAGGGACTTTCTGAAGTATTGGGGGTTATCGGGAGCGCCCAAGAGGCATCTGCTTCACTGTTAGGATCATCATCCCCTGCGGTGACCGTCAGGTGAATTTCTACACGTTGACCCAAGATATCCTGTACAACATCAGCGATCGTTTTGATGTAGTACTTCTGTAACCAATTTTTTGCAAAAGGATTTGGAGTGCGAATCACCAAGCAGTCATTTTCCAGTTGTTCGGCGATCGCAGTTTTAATCCAAGTTTCAAAGGTAGGTCGGCTTAATTGTAGTTGTAGGCGTTCTAATACCTGGCTCCAGAGTTGGTCGGGGGAAGTTTCCACAGGGTTTCCTCTACCGTAATCTCGATCTTCTCTCGTTTGAGAAGCAGTAGGCTGATAGTGTAGAACATCTCAACTTATTTTAAAAATAGTGAGAGCTTGACGTTCTGCACTGTAGATGTTTTTTATAAAAGGCACTAGCGAAGCATCCCGTCAGGGTTATCGTTGCCCTTAAAGTTAACTGCTCATGACTGAATCACTACAAATCGCTCAATTAGGCAACCCAATCTTGCGACAGCAAGCCCAGCTTGTTGATAACGTTCGAGATGAACGCATCCAAAAGCTAATCGATGCACTAATCTTAACGGCAGCAGCATCAAATGGTGTGGGGATCGCTGCCCCTCAAGTATCCGAATCTTATCGTCTATTCATCGTAGCCTCACGCCCCAGCCCCCGTTATCCCAATGCCCCAGAGATGCAGCCAACGGCGATGATTAATCCTCAAATCATTGGTCGCTCTCCTGAAGTTGTTAAAGGTTGGGAAGGTTGTCTCAGCATCCCTGGAATTCGCGGCTTAGTTCCCAGATCTCAAGCCATTGAAGTTGAATACACGACGCGGGATGGCAAATTAAATCGGCAAGAGTTGACAGATTTTGTCGCTCGGATATTTCAACATGAGTACGATCACCTTGACGGTATTGTCTTTTTAAACCGCGTGGAGAGTACCCAAGACATGATGACCGAGCAGGAATATCAGCAGCGAATCGTTCAGAATCACTGATTAGCTATCTACATCCGCTCTAAAACAGAGATTCCTAATAAAGATAACCCTAGCTTCAAGGTTCGGGCAGTGAGAGCGCATAGAGCCAGTCGAGATAATCGTACTGGCTCTTCTGCTTTAAGCACAGGGCACTGATCATAAAATTTATTGAACTTCTGGCTCAGTTCAAATAGATACTGACAAAGGCGATTAGGTAGTAAATCTTGCTCAACAGCATTGAGAACTTCACTCAGTTGTAATAAATGCTTGGCTAGAACCAACTCGGTTTCTTCCTGCAATAGAATTTTGACATCTGCTCCCAGTTGCTCAAAATCGATATCGCCTTTGCGGCTAATACTCTGAATCCGCGCATAGACATAAATCAGGTAAACTGCCGTATTGCCCTGATCTGATAGCATCTTGTCGTAACTGAAGACGTAATTGCTAGTACGGTTTTGGCTGAGGTCGGCATACTTCACAGCACCGATGCCAGCTACCTTAGCAACGTGAGTTTTAAACTCTTCAGTTTCCTCACGATCTTCTTCTTGTAGTTTAGTTTCCAGATAGGCACGGAAACGTGCGATCGCTTCATCTAGCAAATCCCGCAGTTTCACTGCTTCTCCAGAACGAGTTTTCAGCTTCTGACCGTTTTCTCCCAACACCAGACCAAAGGGACTATGGACAAACTTAACATTTTCAGTAATCCAACCCGCTCTCTGACCTACCTGAAATATCTGGATAAAATGGTTGGTTTGTTCAGCACCGACAGGATAGATAACCCATTGTGCCTTATCTTCTTTAACCCGATAGCGTATTGCCGCCAAGTCCGTTGCAGCGTAGTTAAAGCCTCCATCAGACTTTTGAATAATCAGGGGTAGAGGTTCGCCCTCCTTATTTGTAAAGCCCTCTAGAAAAACGCATTTAGCTCCTTCGTCTTCTACAAGTAAACCTATCTCCCTCAAGTCTTCTACCACCCCAGGCAGCAACGGGTTATAGAATGATTCACCCCGCTCAATAAAAGGCGCAATTCCTAAAAGGTTGTAGGTTACTTGATATGCCTTACTAGATAGTTCACAGACAATTTTCCAGGCACGTCGCGTATCTTCGTCTCCTGCCTGTAGTGCCACAACTGCCTGCCGAGCATTTTCGCGGAACCCCTCATCTTCATCAAACCGTTTCTTTGCCTGACGGTAGAACGTAGATAAATCCCCCAAATCTAAATTCTCTGAGGCTGTCAAAGCTTCTGGATAAGCTTCTCGTAAGTAGGCGATGAGCATTCCGAACGGAGTTCCCCAATCCCCTACATGACTGATTCGTAGAACATCATGACCCAAAAATTCTAGAATCCGAGAAATACAGTCTCCAATGATAGCTGGGCGCAGATGACCCACATGCATCTCTTTAGCAATGTTGGGACTAGGAGCATCAACAATTACACGCTTAGGCTCTTTTACGAGTGCAACACCTAATCGGGGATCTGTCTGAATACTGTTTAGCTGTGCTTCCAGGAAAGCAGGTTTTACCGTCAAGTTGATAAAGCCAGGACCAGCAATGGTTGGTATCTCACAAATGTTGGTAACATCCAGATGATCTAATAATTTTTGAGCGATCGCACGCGGTGGGTGTCCCAACTGCTTGCTCAAAGGCAAGGAAATATTGCACTGGTAGTCACCAAATTTAGGATTACTGGCAAGTACTACCATCGGATCGACTCCCTCCAAATCTGAACCGAAGGCTGCCACTAAGGCTTGAGTAAATTGAATTTTTAACTGTTCGATTATGGAGTTCATATCTTTGAGTAAAGCGCTTTCGACAAAATTGGTCTCCAGCAAGGCAATAGGCTTCTACTCATACCATAACTTGATGTGTGATTACATCCATTGCAAGCCGAGCGATGAAGCGCTTTACACAGTTGTTATTTTACTAAAGCCGCTACTGAATACTGACTAAGGTTCGTTCAACCTCGTGCTGTTCAACTACCGTACTTAACAGTAAGCCAGTATTCTTAATCGGGTTTCTTTGAGAACTCCCTCAAGGCATCCAGTTCTTCACTAGAATCATCCCGAACACGTTAGTGCTATTTCTGTTCTGCCTGCCAATCCGGCAAATCATTTCCCATCTGAACTAAGGTGTTATCAAACTTCATACTTAAATCTAGCCATGTGGAACGAGTGACTGGAGCGCTACTGGAAATGAAGTCCACGCCAGTTTCAGCAACCAAGCGGATGGTTTCTAATGTGATGTTACCAGACGCCTCAATTTTGATGCGGTTATTGCTTTGACGAATTAACTGCACAGCTTGCCGCATTAAATCAGGCGGCATATTATCCAGCATGATAATGTCTGCGTCGTGCTCCAAGGCTTCTTGTACTTGAGCTAGCGTCTCTGTTTCTACTTCTATCGTTAAGGGATAGGGAATTTGGTTGCGGATATGTGTGATCGCCTTACCAATCCCACCAGCCGCCGCAATATGATTATCCTTAATCATTACAGCATCATCTAGTCCCATTCGGTGGTTCATCGCTCCTCCCACTTG
>DATNQT010000305.1:0-4122 GCA_036703885.1 Candidatus Sericytochromatia bacterium | reverse complement strand
TAAGGCTTTAACCAGTGCGCCTGTACCGCCACGGGGTCTTGCCATCCCAGGGTTATGACGTAATGACATCATCATCGCCCCAATCGCGATCGTTTTTTGGGAAGGAGGCGCTCCTAATTCTGCGGCGAGTCTTGCCAGTGGAGCTTTGACGATCTCGGAATCAAACCACTCGTTAAGGAGGTCTTCTGGACTGGTTAGCATATTGCGAATCAAGTCCAGTGCTTTGTCAACACCACCAATTACCGATAGCAAGTCTTTGATATTCTGCGCGCCATAGTTACCTGCGATATCAAGAATTGACTTGGGCGGCGCATTGAACATGGGAGTGATGGCTTTGGTAACGCGCTGCCAGTAGTCTATAAATTCAGCATATTTTTTCGCATCGCGATCGCTATATCGCGCAATCTCAGCACAAGTCTTCTCAACCGACTTGTGAGCCAAGAAATATTTCCCATCCGGATGAGGGCAAAAGGTCACAGGGTCACAGAATAGGTATTCCAATCCGTATTTATTGAGTTCTAACTCCTCAACTACTGGACCCAAGTGAATAAACTCATGGTCAATCGCACAGAGGTTAAATTTAAAACCAGGTGCTGCCTCTGGCATCACTTCCTCCGTGGTAGCAGCACCACCAGGAACAGAGCGCTTTTCTAGTAGGAGTACACTATAACCGGCTTTTAGCAGGTAGGCAGCACAGACCAGTCCATTGTGACCTGCGCCAATAATGACAACATCGTAAGTTTGCATAAATAAGGCTCTTCAGCACTACTAACTTCCTGATTGTAAAGAAATGCAAATGTCCGCTTAGTCTATCAGGGGAAAGAGATTGAATTAAACTCAGAGGCTAGAGACTAAAGAAGAATAGCGTTGGCATTGGGTCAGATCTCCTGAACGCGAGTACACGATGAAAAATAAAAGTTCATCTCCTGACTCAGCACCCAGCACTCAGCACTTTCCAGTTAAAGTCTGGCTGAAAGCAATTGTCACAGTTATACTGGCAAAGTCTAGGTTCACTTAACGAGTAAATCTAAAGTAGGCAATGAATCCTGTTGTTAAAGTTGTTCAACCTTCCGGAATCTTAGACGGCACAAAAGCCGGTCAATTTCGTCAAGAGATCGCTAATCTTGTCGAATCTAATGTCGATATCGTTTTAATTGATTTCAAAGACGTGACTTTCATGGATAGTTCTGGTTTAGGGGCGCTTGTTTTAGCTCTGAAAACCGTTCGTGCCGCTGGTAGTAAACTCTTTATTTGCTCGGTTAACGAGCAAATAAAGATGTTATTTGAACTAACGAGCATGGATCGTGTCTTTGAAATCTTTCCCAGCCGAGAAGACTTTGAGGGGGCTGTTGTTTCCAGTAGCTCATGAGCGGTCGCTCCCGCCCAAAGAATCTGTTAATTGAAGTTGATTTCCAGTAAAGACAAATCATCATCAAAATAGTCTTTGGGATTTACGGATTTAAGAGCGTGCAAGACCTGGTCTAGGTTAGAGGTACTTTTATTCCTACAAGCCGCCAGTAGCTCGACGAATGGGTCAATTCCCCAGATTGTGCCATCCGATTGATTAATCTCATAAATCCCATCGCTGAAGATGTACAGGGTGCTCGGTTCTACAACGTCGCAGCAGTCATCCACATAATCGGCATCAGGGAACATACCAACGGGCAAGCCTAAAGTCTTCAAACGTTTGACCTGAACCGATGAAGCTGGCTTCCCAGAGATCAATATGGCGGGTGGATGTCCTGCGCTGGCGTAAACTAATTGACGCTTAACTCGGTTATATACCCCGTACCAGATGGTGAAGTACTTATCATTGCGCTGAGTCATCTGGAACGTTTCATTTAACCCACGTAAAACATCACTGGGCTGATAGTAATTGATTTGAGGAAGCGCTCGCGACTTGAGTAAATTTAAGACAGAGAGGGTGGGTAAGGCAGCCCGTAAGCCATGTCCAGAGGCATCCAGTAGATAAATCGCTAAATGCTCTGAATCGAGCCAGTAGTAATCAAAGCCATCACCCCCCAGTTGCCGAGAAGGAATGAATCGGGCATCAATGGTTACGGGGGGTTCCGTCATTCGGTCAGGAAGGATAGAACTCACGTATTCAGCCGCTTCTGCTAATTCCGTCTCCAGCAGCAGCTTTTGGTCTTGTAAATCGCGGCTGAGTTCGTGCAACCTCAAGTTCGATCGCACTCGCGCCTCCAACTCAGGCATTTCAACGGGTTTGGATAAAAAGTCATCTGCGCCAGCATCCAACCCTTCAACACGATCCTCAAGGGCAGTGCGAGAGGTCAGTAGAACAAACATAGTTGTTGACAGTTCTGGTGCTGCCTTAACTTGGCGACAAACCTCCAATCCGGTCATCCCTGGCATATTCCAATCGCAAAGAACCAGCCCCGGACGTAATTGTCGCGCCTGTGCCAGACCTTCTTCACCGTTACTGGCAACTGCAACCTCATAACCCTCCTTATTAAGTGTCCGTTTCAGTAACATCTGAATCGCCGGGTCGTCATCAATAATTAAAATTTGGTTCATGGCCGATAAGGTACTACAAGTCACTCTTGGGGAAAAGCAGACGCACTGGTTTACTACACGGGTAACAACTGGATTCAGTTGCGTGTACTTTTAAGAGAAGGTGATACGGGTCTGGCGGCGCGTTAATCAATGGTAGAACAAGGGCTAAATCCAGGCTAGACTGGATTCTTCAACAGGGACTATCAATGCATTTACGAGCAGGCTTTGGTGTTGTTGATTTAAAAGGCTTTGAACAATTGAAAGACTTTATAAAATCTAGCAAGCAAGTTTCGAGTGACCGGAAGGCGTTAGAGCAGGTTTTGTCATGGTTTGACCAGTTCAATCAACCGTCTATTCCTAAAAAAATCTGGATACAGTGCCAGTTAGCCCTCGCAGAGGGGTTTACAAATGCCGTTCGTCATGCTCATAAAGATTTGCCACCTGACGTTCCCATTGATATCGAAGTTACTCTATTTCCTCAGGCTCTAGAGTTGCGAATTTGGGATCGCGGCCCATCTTTCGATCTAGAACAGCGGCTTCGGAATCTAGAGCGTATAGTAGACGATCAAGCTGGGGGTGGACGTGGCATCGCTATTTTACAAAAAATCGCAGACGAACTCAGTTATACACGCACCGATGATAACCGCAACTGTCTGCTAATTGTGAAGAAGTATTAGGTGCGATCGCCTGACTTGGTGCATCTTGAGTAAGGATTTGCATTGTAAATAACAGGTTTTAATTTGGGATTGTGAGTATCTAAACAGGCTGAAATTGATGGCTCTTACGCCTACTGTTGACAACAACTGGGACACTGCCAGAGGGAACAATGGTGATGCCACGGCGTACAGGTCGAACAGGGGGTTGAGCCGTCAGTGATAGCTCAAAACGAGACAAAATCGTTGCCAGCACCAGTTTCATTTCAAACATTGAAAACGCCATCCCGATACAACCGCGATCGCCTCCACCAAAGGGCAAATACTCATAAGGCGAAAATTTTTGTTTGAGAAAACGCTCCGGCTGAAACTGCTTGGGGTTGGGGAAGACTTCAGAACGGCGATGAGCGAGGTAGATACAAGGAATTAAAATCGTACCCGTATCAAAATCGTAGCCTGCTACCTGCAACGGCTCCTTACTCATGCGGGGCGTACAAATCAAAGCAATGGGATTGACGCGCAGTGTTTCCTGGCACACGGCTGTCAGATACGGCAGTTTAGCAATTGCCTCCGGTTCTGGATTGTCACCTAAGGTATCCAATTCACCTTGCAGCGTTTCCAGCACAGAAGGTGAGGAATAAATCCAGTAAAACGCCCAAGCTAAGACAGCAGCTGTAGTCTCGTAACCCAGTAGCAGCAGCGAGACTAACTGATCGCGCAACTCAGTATCGCTCATTAGCTCACCCCTGTCATCACGGGCTGACATTAGCAGAGAGAGGATATCTGTGCGAGACTCGTTATTCTGTAAGCGACGTTCTGCAATCTCGGCATAAATTAAGGCATCAATTGCCGCACGGCGTCTGAGAAAGTGCCCCCAAGGACTCCAAGCCCCAAAATCTTTTTGTAAGGGCGGGAAGAAAAATAGGCTGGAGTACAAGGGAGTAGTCACGTCCTC
>DATNQT010000304.1:0-5863 GCA_036703885.1 Candidatus Sericytochromatia bacterium | reverse complement strand
GGAATGGTAGATTGAGGGTTAAGCGGCAAGACATTGAGCGATCGCCTTCGTGACCACGTCCGGGGCGCTGATATGAGGTAAATGTCCCCGTGCATTGATGTTAAGAAGCTTACTTTCGGGAATCTTATCTGCCATGTACTGACCGACCTCTGGTGGTACGGCAATATCATCGCTTGCCTGTAAAATCACTGTGGGTATCTTGAGCCGTGGCAAGTCGGCTCGGTGGTCGGACTGGAAAATCATACGCGCTACGGCTTGGGCAATGTCGGGACGAATCGCTGCTAGGGTATTGGCAAACTCTTGAGCTAATTCAGGTTTATCTTGGGTCGCCATAGCGATGGGAGCAAAACCGCTCGCCCAAGCATAGTAGTTGGTTGACATTGATTCGTACAATGTATCGAGGTCGGACTGCTCGAAGCCACCCACATACCCGGCATCATTGAGATAACGAGGGGAAGCATCGAGAAAAATCAGTTGGCTGAAGCAGTCGGGTTCGACTAATGCAGCGAGTAAGCTAACCATTCCACTGACTGAATGACCGACCAAGATGCTCTTTTTTAGCTTTAATTCAGCACACAAATCCAGCAAATCCTCAGAATAGCTGTAGATGCTACTATAGCGACGCGGGCTATAGGCAGAAAAATCTGATTTACCTGCCCCTACATGGTCGAACAGTACGATGCGAAAATTAGCAGAAAAGGTAGCAACTTGATGTCGCCAAGCTGTCTGATTTGAGCCGAAACCGTGGGCAAAGATGATAGTCTGAGGGCCATCACCCATTACGTGAACGTTATTACGTTCCAAAAGGCTACTTGCCATGAGCCGATAATCCTTTTTTTTCTATTAATTACTGAGAACTCCGTTAATGGTGTTCAATAAGTCCTTGGTTGCATAGGGTTTAGATAAAAAAGCTTTAACGCCAAAGGTCGCTACTTGTGTCAGCTTATCATCGGATACTAGTCCGCTTACAGCAACGATCTTGACCGATGGCTCAATTTTTTTCAAGGTACGGATGGTGGTTAGTCCATCCATATTGGGCATCATCATGTCCATTAAGACCAGGTTGATTTGTGTTTTGTACTGGGCATAAAGTGCGATCGCTTCTATCCCATCACTAGCATCTAGCACTCTGTAACCAAAAGTCTTCAGCGAGGTTTGGGTAATTTTACGAATGGCGGCTTCGTCATCGACAACAAGAATGAGTTCTCCGTTGCCCGCAGGCAGTTCTAAGTCATCAACGGCAAGGGTTTCTGTTTCCTCTAAGGCTGGCAAGTACACTTTAAATTGAGTGCCTTGTCCAATCTCGCTATAGACGTTGACGAAACCCCCGTGACTTTTGACAATGCCAACTACGGTTGAAAGACCGAGTCCGGTTCCCTTACCCACTTCTTTGGTTGTGAAAAAGGGTTCAAAAATTCGGTCTACGATTTCCGCAGGAATACCCGTTCCTGTATCGGAAACGGCGATCGCAATATATGAACCGATTTTGGCATCAATATGCATCTTGGCATAATGTTCGTCAATGATCAGATTCTGGGCTGTGATTTTGAGCGTACCGCCCTCCGTCATGGCATCGCGAGCATTCACGCAAAGGTTCATCAGCACCTGATGCAGTTGTGTGGCATCTCCAGAGACAGTCCACAACTGTTGCGGTACGTCGATGTAAAATTGAATCGATTTGGGAAATGTTTCGTTAGCAATGTGCCGGATTTCTGAAATCAGATGTCTGACTTGTACAAGGGTGCGATCGCCTTCCATGCCCCGTGCAAAGGAAACGACTTGCTTAACTAAATCCGCTCCCCGTTTGGCGTTAATTTCCAGGATATTGAGCCATTGCTGAGAGCGTTCGTCATTGACTTTGAGCGCCAAAAGCTGAATTGCCATCAAAATTGGAGCCAGCACGTTATTCAAATCATGGGCAATTCCACCCGCTAACGTGCCGATACTCTCCATGCGCTGGGCGCGAAGAAACTGAGCTTCAAGTAGTTTCTTCTCGGTGATATCGGTATTAACAATAAGAATTGATGTATGTTTCCCCTGGTAATTTTGCACCAGTGTCCAACGGCTTTCAACGATGATTTTATTGCCGTCTTTCGTGACTTGGTGGATTTCCCCATACCAGCTACCAACAACCGCAACTTGCGATCGCGCTTCTTTGAGGTAAGCAGTCATTTCTTGGGTACACAAAAGCTGCTCGGCATCTTTGCCAACGGTTTCCTCTGCCTTCCAGCCGTACACCCGTTGGGCACCTTTATTCCAAAATAAAATTTCGTTGTCCAGATTCTGCACCAGAATCGCATCATTGGCAACATCCAACAGAGCCGCTTGTTCGCGAATTTTCTGCTCGGTATACTTGCGCTGGCTGATATCGCGAGAAACGGCATGAATTTCCAGAACTACACCCGTTTCGGCATCTCGCACAGTGCGGCTAGTCGTCTCAAACCAGGTGTAGTGACCATCCTTACAGCGGATGCGGTAGGTAACTATACTAGTTTCGGGTAAATCCAGGATGGCTAAATGAGTTTTCTGAATCTCAGCCAAATCATCGGGATGAAAGAATTCATAGGCTGAATGCCCAATTAATTCTTCCGGGGCATATCCTAATAGTCGGCTACAGGCTGGCGAGGCGTAGAGGTAGACTGCCTCAGGAGTATGCTGAGAAATCATATCTGTCGAGTTTTCTGCCAACAGCCGAAACCGCTCTTCACTTTGTCGCAGTGCTTCCTGTGACTGCTTGCGCTCGGTGATGTCACTAAAGTAAACACACAAACCATCTTGCGCTGGGTAGGCGTGGACGGCAAACCAAGCGTTGAGCGGTGGATAAAACTCTTCAAATTCCACACTAACTTTATCGGCTACGGCTCTGTGGTGTTCCCGATAAAATGTCGAACCAACGGCATCTGGAAACTCATCCCATATACTCTTACCAATCAGTTCGGTGTGCGTTCTTTGCAAGAGACGTTCGGCCTGGGGGTTTAAGTAGGTGAAGCACCAGTTACGATCAACTGCAAAGAAGGCATCGGTGATACTTTCTAGAATATTTCGGCTTTGGTTACGGGCTTTCTCCGCCGACTCCCGTGCTAGCTGTTCTCTATGCAGCAGTTGAATGCGCTCTTGTTGAGCTTGCTTGAGTTCAGTGATGTCGCGACCTATTGCATAAATTAATCCGTCCTCAACGACGGAAACCGCTGTCCATGACAACCACTTGCAGGAACCATCTTTACAGGAGTAACGATTCTCGAAGTAGATGGTAGGTTCGCCAGTAGCCAGCTTTTCTACTTCAGCTAAGGTTGCTACTTGGTCTTCAGGATGAACAAACTCGATAAACGGTTGGCTTTGAAGTTCTTCATTGGTGTAGCCGAGGTTCTTTTCCCAGGCTGGATTCAATCGCTTGAAATAACCATCGAAACTGACGATACACTGTACGTCAAGGGAGAGGGTGAAAAAGCGATCGCGTTCCTCTTCGGCACGTTTGCGATCGCTGATGTCGGTGTGAATGCCAACGAAGTAAAGTAAGTTTTCTTGCCTTGGGAGTGCTGAGTTGAGGGTAGGAAGGGAACTTTTAGTGAAGAGGGAGTTCCTTGTGTCCGCAGGAGATGGGGTGTTGTCCGCAAACACGGGAAAGATTTTGAACTCGTTCCAGAATGACTGACCATTTTTTCGATAGTTCACCAACGTTGCCTTTAACTCTCGCTGTTCGGCAATACACTGGTGCAGTTGTGCCAGCACTTGCGGGTCTGTTTCCGAACCTTGCAAAAAGTTATAGTTACGACCGATGATCTCCTCCAGTTGGTATCCTGTCATCCTACAAAAAGCAGCGTTTGCGTAGATAATCGGATTATTGGGTTGGTTTGGATCGGTAATAACTACGCCATCTGAAACGGAAGCGATCGCACGGGCAAGTCGTAGGTTTTCAGTAGCGGCTTTCAGGACGGCTTGCTCGACGCATTTGTACTCGGTAATGTCACGGGTAAAGCAGCGCGTATGGCTAAACTTGCCATTTTCCCACCGTACATTTGAGTTGATCAGTACGTACCGATGGGAACCATCTTTACACAGCAGTACCGCTTCGTAGTTTTCTAGGATTTCCTTGGCTGTTAGCCTCCGGAGCATATCGTTGAGGAGTTCTGGGTCAGCATGGAATTTAGAGATATGCTGACCAACATACTCTTCGCGAGTGTAGCCGAGAAGCTCTAGTTCAGCTTTATTTGCCCACAGGATGAACCCATTTACATCCACACAATGCAGACCCATCAAGCCATTTTCCAAAAAATCGAGGAGTTCTAGCTGTCTGTGTTCTAGCTGATGTTCTAATCGCTGACTCTCTTGACTTGCTTGCGTGGCTAAATCGGCAAAATTCTGTCGTAACTCAAGTTGGGTGATTAGCAGATGACTTAAGGATTGTAATGCCTCTAACTGCGAGGGTTTGAGTTCCCGTGGCTCGTAGTCGATTACGCAAAGCGCCCCGAAAGTATGTCCTCCAGCACTCATCAGAGGAACGCTAGCAAAAAACCGTATGGGGGGTTGGGAGTTTATTAATGGGTTCGTAGCAAACCGTTCGTCAGCTAAAGCATCCGGGACAATTAATACTTCATTTTGAAGAATGCTATCAGTCCAGAAGCCAACTTCGTGGGGAATTTCCGTTACGGTTACGACTTTTGACTTAAACCATTGCCGATTGCCATCAATTAATGCGATCGCAGCAATTGGTGTTTCGCAAATTTTTGTGGCTAAACCTGTGAAATTATCAAACGCCTCTTCAGTAGGTGTATCAAGAATCTTGTACTTGCCGAGAGCCTCAAGGTTCCATGTTTCTTTGTCTGGCACTGGCGTACTCATTATAAAAATATCCTTTCAAATTATACTATTTATCCTATTTAAATGTAGGATAATAGGTTTTACATAAAGATTCTGTAGAAAGTTTTAGTGCTAGCCAACTTCATATTCAATCAAAGCTCGTTGATTTAAAATTCTTAATATAAATAATGTACATATACTCATAAATTCAGGTGTAACTATGCATAGCCTCACTCTAACTGAACAGCAGGCAGTCGATAGCTTTGCAATTACCTTGGCACCCTTATCATTGGCAGAAATTTATGCGCTAGCTGATGACCCAGCAAATGGTGCAGTCGTCCTAATGAGTGGCACGGTACGCAATCAAACCGATGGCAAACCAGTTGTGGCGCTGGAGTATCAGGCTTATGAACCGATGGCAGTGCAGGTATTTACTTCAATCGCTGCGGATATTCGTCAACGATGGCCCGATGTCAATCGAGTAGTCATTCATCACCGTATAGGACGCTTAAGAATAGGGGAGATTAGCGTATTGGTAGCGGTGGGTTGTCCCCATCGGTCGGAAGCGTTTGAAGCGTGCAAATATGCGATCGATACCTTAAAGCACAATGCGCCCATTTGGAAAAAAGAACATTGGTCAGATGGTTCTAGTAGCTGGGTAAGTATTGGTGCTTGTGAAACAGCGGGTGATGAATGTTAGGACAGTAATGAACGTCATGATCAAGTTTAGGAGTAGCGTTAGCTTTAACCTATTTAGAAGCTGAAAAGATTTCTCTCCAGCCCGGTGATGCTTCTAAGAATGAATATAAATTGGGGAAAGCTGTAATTACTCCTTTCCAGGAGAATGATGGAGGCTATGTCCGAGCCGATGCAGGTGGAGTTTCTAGCAACAAATCCTGTACTTATGCTTATCGCATCCTTCAAGTCAAGGTTTTTGCCAATTTTTGTTACAGTGTGACACGCTTGTATTAAAGCGCTCCTTAGTCTAAGTCACATGCAGGACTCCCGTAATTACTACAAAATTCTGGAAATCTCAAGAAACGCCACAACTGAGGAAATTAAAGAA
>DATNQT010000303.1:0-3314 GCA_036703885.1 Candidatus Sericytochromatia bacterium | reverse complement strand
AAAGTCAGCCTCAGGTAACATCCCAATAGGAATGCTTAGTGAGCCTAGCTGTTTTACAGGAGTAGAAATTGAGGCTTCAGATAGCAAAATCGCGGGTGGATGTCCCGCACAAGCGTAAACAAGTTCTCGCTTAACCGGGTTATAAACACCATACCAAATTGTGAAGTAGTCATCCCCGTCTTCGTTCATCTGGAAGACACGATTGAGAGCGGATAAGACAGCACTGGGTTGAGAAAAATTAGTACTGGGGAGAGATTGCGATCGCAAGATATTCAGCACTGAAACCGATAGCAGCGCCGATCTAACTCCATGTCTTGCAACATCTAATAGATAAACTGCCAAATGGTCAGCATCAAGCCAGTAATAGTCAAAGGCATCACCTCCTAACTGAAGCGAGGGAACAAACTGTGCTTCTGTGGTTACGCTTTTCTTCAGAGGACGTGGTAAGAGCGAGCGCACATATTCAGCCGCCTGATTCAATTCGGCTTGCAAAATCTGATTCTGGCGCTGTAATTCCTCCTCTGCCTGTTTGCGCTTGATGAACTGACCAATCTGGCTGCCAATCGCTCCCATCATCTTGAGCAAATCTGCATCAGGTGGCTGTTCCTCACGGCTGAAGAAGGTCATGACACCCAATTTCTCATCCCTACTTAAGATAGGGAAACCGAAAGCGGTTTGCAGCCCAACTTTTGCGGCTATTGAGGTTCTCAGAAAATTCGCATCTTCAACAACATTATCAATCCAGGTCGGTTCGGCACTCTCCCACGTGTAGCGAGTACTCGTTTCCGCTTGTGCCACCTGCTGTTTCAACAACTCATTTTCTTGGTTCTCCATCTCACGGACACGAGAGCGAATATCATCCATGAGCTTCTTTCCCAGATCGGTTCGCACCACCTGCAATGCTGCTTCAAGTCCCTGGTACTTCCGCAAGTCAATCGTTCCCTATTGACATTCCCACAGCTTAAAGGACTGAGCATTCTTGGTTCGTAGAGTTAGCTTGCCCCAACAAACCGAAGTCAGTCTCTTCAGACTCTATTTCTAGCTTTAGCATCGACGGGAATCATCAAGCTTCCATTCACTAGTCTTGTACTCAACAGCGGGACAGTTTTTCTTGAACTTTAGAAAACCTTTGTTTGGGTATACTTTCGTCTTACAGTATTGATTAAGTTTAGCTTTAATTTTAAACTCGTATAATAGCATGGTCTTATCCTATCAGGTTCATCATAAGACCCCTATATCTACTCTTCTGACTTCCGTGATCCAGGAGTTTCTCTTGGAATGGAATAAACCTCGTTTCAGGAGTCAGGAGAGAGATGATTGTACTCATCTCATTTGAGAATCGCTATACATTTAATAGAACACTCTTCAACAGTTTCAACTTCAAGTGAAGTATTAAATAGACCCCTCCACAAACTAGATTTCAGCCTAGGCAGCATCAGGATTTTAGGTACTTTTTCGGAGATGTCTAATAACTTAAAGTTTGTATGAAGTTCATCTAAAAGCTTTTGTCTGCTCTCTAAAGAGGGAATAATAAAACTAGATAGCTTTTGGATGAACAGCTCCTGAGTTGTAACGAATGCACTTGATGAGTGCAACTCTAGCGCTGAGTATCTCACTACTCGGTAGGGTTCATACAGAGGCTCTAAGTATAGTGACAGACACTAAGGTAATTGATATGAGAGCCGTGCTACTGGTAGAAGATGAGCGTCCACAACAGCTTGCGATGTCAGCAATGCTTAGAAAGTGTGGCTCCGATGTGATTGTCGCTAGTGATGGTGTCGAAGCCCTATTGAAAATTCAGTGTTATTGCGTATCTGTAGTAATTTTGGACATAGTTTTGCCTCGAATGAATGGGTACGAAGTTTGCCGTTGGATCAAAACGAATCAGAAAACGCAGAATCTGCCTGTAATTATGTTCACCGCCAAAAGTGAAGGATTTGATTTTTACTGGGGTAGCAAACAAGGAGCAGATGCTTATGTATCTAAGCAAAGTCACCCTCAAGTACTAATCGATACTGTTAATCAGTTTTTACAGCACAGAGATGCTAAAAGACCACGCTCTTTAGACGTGGGATGAAATTGACATACTCACCGCACTTTTAGGGCGGTGATTCCCAAACCTCGCGATTTAGGTTTCTGCTTCAATGCAACTGCCTCTACCCTCAAGGAGTTTATGGATCTTACATTCGCTCCACAGACTATCCCCGCTAGCCCAGCGGTTCCTATGTGTCGAATTCAACGAAGGAATTCTTATGTTCTGTCTTGATTCAAGGGTTGGTTCTTCCATTGCCCTATCCTCTTTTCCCGGTCTACCGATTTTTCTTCCCCGTTGCGAAGTCTCGCAAACTTTGGTGTTAGGGTTTATGTCTCCATCGTCGCGGGTGGGTCATTGACCACTTCTATTTTAACCCGATGTCTTACTGTAAAGCCGTCCTAGAAGGTTACTGAGCCTGTCGAAGTAAGGACGGGGTTTCAGACCCATTTTTCTGATGAACAAAGCGTACCCTTGGCAAAGGCTTTGCCAATGTCCAGTCTGTTAAGTAACAAGATTTGATGCTCTTGTTTGGCTTTGCCGCAATTGCTCCAACAACTGTTCGGATGTGCGTGCAGGTTCTAAACAGGTAAGTCCTTGACAGACTAACCCCACAGCTCCTTCAGGTAGATTAGTTTCTACCTGATAGACGCAAGCGGCAAAATATTGACCGCTCACGGCAGTAAGTTGGTCAGGATGAGAACGAACCAGGGTACAGTGACGATACCAATCTAGGGCGGTAAATAAGCTAGGACACGCTTGAGGAGACTGATTCATAATGCTGCTGAACGCTTGTAGGGCTTGCTCTGCTCGGTCGAGGTGTTGTAAGTCTTCCGTAAGTAGAGCAAGACGTACCAAGTTAGCGATCGCTATTCCATTCGCAGAAGGTGTAGCGTTGTCCGCATAGCTACGTTCCCGCACTAACAACTCACCACTGCTATCAGTAGCTGCGTTGTAGTATCCTCCTAATTCCACACTCCAGAGGAACTCATCAAACTCCTCTTGTACCTTAAGTGCTGTCTCTAGCCAGAAATTAGGAGTTAGGAATTGGTAAGAAGCCGAGTCGAGGTTTGTGGCAGAATTCCTACCGTCTTCTTCTCCATTCCCTATTCCCAATGCAGCCTGATGCAAATCCAGTAGTGCTTTGATAAAGAAGGCATAATCTTCCGATTGCGCCAGCACCGAGGGTTGCCCATCGTAATTCAGTCGGTGAAAGCGTCCTTGCACCCACTGATGATCCAAGATGAAATTAGTAGCGACTGTTGCTAATTTCAGATACTCT
>DATNQT010000302.1:0-11145 GCA_036703885.1 Candidatus Sericytochromatia bacterium | reverse complement strand
GCTACTGCCAGTAGAAGAAAATGGATGAGTCGCAGCTTGTCTTGGTGAGATAGCTGATTGACAGCAGGCAGTATTTCAGAAAGAGGCATAAGCTTACAGAATAATAACTGTATCTATTAGCCTACAGCGTTTTCTAAGCTAGTGAGGTACTCTTATGCTACTATCCCAGTTTCTACAGGAGAAGAGAGAAAAATTGACTGTGCCTCACCAGTATGAAAATTGCTGTACTAGCTTAAGTAGAATGGCACTGACTTAAGACGCGATCGCAATGAACTCAGAGGTGGTAAAAAAGTCTCCTAGGCTGGAATCTACGAATTCACCACCTAGGAGATTGACTTATAACGTGCCTCTACTATGCCCAATCGTGTCGAAATTCTCAAGCAACATTTTGCCAACAGTGTAGGACTGCCCTTTAAGGAATTATTGCCAGAGTCCACGATTATTGAGATTCTAGAAGCCCAAAAGCTTAAGTATCGGAACCGTCTGTTCAACCCGATCGTGACCTTGTGGGCGTTTCTGTCGCAAGTGTTGGATAAAGATAAAAGCTTGCAAAACGCGGTAAGCCGAGTAATTGCTTGGTTGGCGGCGGCAGGAGAAGCAATCCCAGCAACTGATACAGGAGGATACTCCAAAGCCCGAAAAAGGCTCCCAGAGAAATTCCTGTTGAAACTATTCGGCAAAACTGGTCAAGTGCTTGAAGAGCAAACTTCAGCGGAAGACCTATGGTGTGGCAGACACGTCAAAATCTGTGATGGGTCATCAGTGCTGATGAGCGATACCTCGAAAAACCAGGCAGAATATCCCCAGCACACGAATCAAGCGACTGGGTGTGGTTTTCCCATTGCCAAAATTATCGTAATGTTTAGCTTGGCAACCGGAGCCGCCCTAGAGGTGCTGATTGCTCCATTCACAACAGGAGAAGTGACTCTCGCCCGTCAACTCTACCCCAAACTAGTGTCCGGAGATGTTGTCTTAGCTGACCGCGCCTTCGGTACTTATGTAGACTTAGTGCTAGTGCAGCAATACTCGGCTGATGCCGTGTTTCGTAAGCATCAAAGTCGTAAAAGTGACTTTCGACGTGGCAAAAAGCTGGGGATTGGTGACCACCTTGTGAGTTGGAGTAAGCCCAAGCGTTGTCCGGCTGGCATGAATCAGGATGAATTTGCCCAACTCCCCGAGCAGGTCAGGGTGCGAGAAGTGCATCTGCTGATTCAGCAAAAGGGCTTTCGCTCAAAGGAGATTATTGTTGTTACTACTTTGGTAGATGCCAAAATTTACACCAAAGCTAAACTTGCTCAACTGTATCAATGGCGATGGCAGGTTGAGGTAGACCTACGTCATGTAAAAACCACTTTAGGTATGGAGATGTTACTTGGGAAAACTCCTGAGATGGTTCGTAAGGAAATTTATGTGCATTTGATGGCTTACAACTTGTTGCGAACTGTCATGTGGCAGGCAGGCAAAAAAGCCGGAGTCTGCCCACTGCGGATTTCTTTGCAAGGTACTCGTCAACATTTGGGCAACTTCTGCACCCAGTTATACAAAGCCGGGGTTACAAAACGCTCTCAGCTTTACAACACTCTCTTGAGCGTGGTGACTGATAAGCTA
Organism: Candidatus Sericytochromatia bacterium; assembly: GCA_036703885.1. Classification (GTDB taxonomy): domain Bacteria; phylum Cyanobacteriota; class Cyanobacteriia; order Cyanobacteriales; family Coleofasciculaceae; genus CADCTM01. The sequence goes on along the minus strand of DATNQT010000302.1, from coordinate 9,537 downwards.
CTACCAGAGCGTCCCTATCGCTATGAACCCAGGCTCAAAAAACAACGCCCCAAGCCCTACGGTTGGATACAGCAATCCCGTGATGTTCTCAAACGTAAGCTAGCTGCCTGATTCCTCTTAAGTCAGTGCCATTCATCTTAAACTGGATTGACACCTATTTGATGACACGCCCTAGTGAGCAAGTGTGAATATTTTGTGAAACCGTGCTAGGGGTAGTGGTTAATTTGCTTAAAAATAGCGATCGCTGCTTGTATGCAGATTGCAACTAGAGATAACGTTGCGGCATCGGTTGTTCTTCAACGTTGTATATGCTAAAGCCACGCTTGATGTAATTATCTAAGGCGTGGGGACTATCCAGGTTGCAGGTGTGAACCCATAGGTGTTTTGCACCATTATTCCAGGCTTGAGCAATGCCGCAACTGAGTAAATGCTTACCTAATCCCTTGCCGATGTAGCCAGGGAATAAGCCAAAATAAGCAATCTCGGTTGATTCTTCAGATTGTGCCAGTTCGATATAGCCCGCTGGGACATCGTCCGCGTACAATACATGAACGCTGGTTTCTGGTGCAGCTAGGATTACTGTAAGTTCATTTTCAGGCATTAATAGGCGATCGCACCACTTCCACTGTTCTCCCACTGAACGATACAAGAAGCGATAGAAATCTATGTCTGGGGTTTCCATCTTTTTCAAACTTAACCCGCTAGAGTCATATAGATAAGCTGGGTTAAATTGGCTTTCATCCGTCATTTGAAGATAGGTTGTTACCAAAATATCTGGTAAGGTTCTTGGTGTAACCGACATATTAGATTTTGCCTCCGGTAGAATTACAAGACAGCTACTCACGCGCCCAGAGTGCACAATGAAGTTATGAAAATTTCTTTCACTTGACTCCTGACTCCTATTTTTAAGCTAGTTTTTGATACTCCAGTGTAGAGATTTAGTTACGCGATTTTTGTCCCCCGGATTATCCGGGGGCTTCAAATTAAAGTTGCTATGATACTAGGCTTTGGTTAAAGCACCTCACTACTGAACGCTTGAGTCTGTATGAAAGCGTTTCAATTTTGGATTTTGTGACAATTTAGTTTTACCCATCGCCAATCTTAAATCTCAAATTCTTCGGTCAAAATGAACCTCCTTTACTGTTATTAATGCCTCGTTGCTGAGTTTGTAGTTGGGTCGCAACCGCGCCAGACGCCGACTAGCACACCTTGTACCTGCACGCTTGCTGCGGTTACCTCTATGGGAACGTACTTAGGATTAGCAGGTTTGAGCGTGACTTGTTCGCCTTTACGGTAAAAGCGCTTCAAGGTCGTGCCATGTCCTTCTACTCGTGCCGCAACAATTAGACCGTTTTTTAATTGATCTGGGTCGGGAACGGGTCGCATAATTACCACATCCCCTTCGGCAATCATGTCGTCTATCATGCTGTCTCCGATGACCCGCAGGGCAAAGTTACCCGGTTGGCGGAAAACGGGAGATATATCCAGTTGTTCGACGGCATCGGTGAAGGGTTCTACAAGACCACCTGCCGCGATCGCACCGAGTACAGGTACTCCTGTAGAATTACCACCCAGAATCCGAATTGTACGGGCTTTTCCTTCTGTCCAATCAATGTATCCTTTGGCTCGCAAATGTTCTAAACGACTCTGAACGGGTGCTGGTGACCGTAGGTTCATCGCCCGCATCATCTGCCGAATTGAAGGCGCGTGCTGTGAGGTACGAATATAATCAACCAGCCAATCATAAAGTTGTTGCTGGGCTTCAGTGAGGGATTCCATATCGCTACAAGGGGGCAAAAAATCTTTTGAGTTTTGAATTAAGATGATTCATCACTCATCACTTTCATGTGTTGATTGTTACCATCTATAGAACATTCGTACTACTAAAACCCCCAATCTGTCCAGTAGGGGCAAGTATAAAACTTGCCCTTTTTGATGAATGAAGCCATTCAATCAGTTCCTAAAAGACTGGCAAGTAGAGCCTTTTGGGCGTGCATTCGATTTTCTGCTTGATCCCAAATTCGCGATCGCGATCCTTCCATTACTTCCTCAGTAATTTCTTCACCTCGGTGCGCGGGTAAACAGTGCAACACAATAACGTCTGGGTCAGCACTATTCAATAGTTGTTTATTCACCTGATAGGGTTGAAAAATAGGAATTCGAGCATCCGCTGACTCCTCTTGACCCATACTCGCCCAGACATCAGTGTAAAGGACATGAGCATCCTTAGCAGCAGCAACGGGGTCATCGGTGAGTATCACTTCCGTATTGTTGCCAGCAATCTGCCTTGCCTGCTCTACAACGCGACTATCAGGTTGATAGTTAGGGGGTGAGGCAATTCTCACATTCATCCCGACTAGAGCGCATCCCAACATCAGAGAATGAGCTACATTATTTCCATCTCCCAAATAAGTCAAGGTTGCACCTGCTAGGGAGCCAAAGCACTCCCGAACGGTCAATAAATCTGCTAAAACTTGACAAGGATGTTCAAAGTCAGTCAGGGCATTGATAATGGGAATTTGAGCATAGTCAGCAAAAGTTTCCAGTTGCTTCTGCTCAAAGGTGCGAATCGCCAGTATGTCTAGATACCGATCCAAGACCCGCGCTGTATCTATCACGGGTTCCCCCCGGCCAACCTGAGTAACATTAGGATTTAAGTCGATGACCTGACCACCTAGTTGGTACATGGCAACCGAGAAACTTACCCGCGTTCTTGTAGACGCTTTGTAAAACAGTAGCCCCAACACTTTGTTGCACCGCAGGTTGAGCTGACGAGCTTTCAATCGAGCGGCTATATCCAATAGTTCCTGAATTTCATTAGCATTGAGGTCTGCTAAACCCAGCAAATCTCGTCCTTTTAACGCCTCCATATTTTTTCCCCGATGACTAAATTGATCTGCTTTTGTTCAGAGCAATACATATTTTGGTAAGAAAACAAAGCGTCCTCTTACCCAGACGTTAGCCTGTCATGACTCTCCAGTTGTTTCCAAGAAGCACTGTCTTAAGAACCTATCAGATTTTTCTAAATTTAGAGCAGCTTTTTTCTTTTAAAGTTATTCGGCAAATTTTCAGTATAGTTAAAGACATTTTTAGAATACTTCTCGATACCAATCAAATTTCTCAAAGTTATTTTGTTAAAATAATAAAATATAAATTAGTTGATTATCAATAAAACCATACTTTCTATCGGCAGTTAATAATAAATCAAAGTCAATTTTTATTCATGCAGAAATAAGCTTAAAGATACCGAAGAATTCGCTAATTAATTTAAGTAGTCATCTAACAAATGAAGACGATGCCAATGAAACACAAGAAAACGGGAGAGAATAAAAGATTTGGAATAAAGTTTAGAAGTTGTTAAGTTAATTGTTAGGTTATTTGTGATTAGAGGCGTGATTAGCAGGATGAACAGTGACTTCAGATTAAATAAGCATGATTTCAAACTAGACCCTATGTGCTTCACCCCCAACGAAGCCATGAAAGCCTCTGTCCCTCTTGAAGCTTCTCCCTCCATCCCAATATCATCGTCTATTTTCAGAGGAGAGACTTGTAACCTAATAAGTCATACCTCGGCTGTTGCACCTCGAAACTCAAATTTCCGAGTTAGGATATCAGCTAGGTTAGGAATTGTCCTTCTGAATATGGGATTGTTGTTCGCTCCGGTAGTGATCACCAGTCCGGCTAGAGGGGCAGAACAGATTTATATTTCTTATGGACCTTTAGAATTTTCTTTGCCGATCGCCTCTCTGGAACTTTATGCCAAAGAAGGTAAAATCGACCAGGAATTAAGCACTTATACTGGCTATCTAAACCCAACGCAGCTCGAACAGTTACGCCGAGTTTTAGTAGCTCGTGTCGATGTGACTCCCGTGGCGATCGCACAATTTCTCTATTCCCGTCAAGGCGAAATTATCCTGGATCGAGTGAGTGAGATTATCCAAACCAAAGCCCGTCAACCGGGTTTTTATGCGATTCGGGCGGCGCTCATTAAAGCAGCCGCTCGTCCAGATGGTTTTACCTTATTAAATGTGCTGCGGGAGTTTCCCACCTATGGCATCCGGGTTGACTCACAGCGCGGATTCCAAGTTATTGAGTCTCTATCATACCTAGTCCGCCAAACGGGAAACGCGATCGCAGCCGTTGAACAACAAGCGATCGCAGAAGCATCAGCTCAACTACCCGCCCAGTCATCAGCTCAACTATTAGCCCCACCACGGTCGCCCTTCTCCGGGAGGGTGGACTTACGGCAACCAGGGTCAATAAGCTATTCAACGCAATCACTGACGCTTAATGACATTCGCCGTCAGCGAACATTTCCAGTCGATCTTTACCTACCTACCCTGCCAACTGGAAGGTTAGCACCAGTGATTGTGATTTCTCACGGACTGGGTTCCGACCGCCAGACGTTTGCGTATTTAGCCACTCACCTAGCGTCCTATGGATTTGCCGTGGCTGTACCAGAGCATCCAGGAAGTAACGCCCAGCAAATACAGGCATTAATTAACGGTCTTGCTAATCAAGTGACTCCCCCAACTGAGTTAACTGACCGACCTTTGGATATAAAATTTTTGCTCGATGAGCTGAAGCGTTCTTTTAGCGATCGCTTAAATCTGGAACAGGTGGGCGTTTTGGGTCAGTCCTTTGGAGGCTACACGGCTTTAGCATTAGCTGGGGCAAAGATTAATTACGAACAATTGGAAAAAGACTGCGCCCCTACAAGTGAATCTTTAAATGTATCGCTACTACTCCAGTGTCGTGCTTTGGAGCAGCCGCCGATTCTAGATGAGTTGCAGGATAAACGAGTTAAAGGTGCGATCGCGATTAACCCAGTGGGTAGCACTATCTTTGGACAATCTCAGTTCAGCCAAATTAAAGTACCACTGATGCTAGTTGCTGGTAGTGACGATACCGTAGCACCAGCCCTAGCCGAACAGATTCAACCCTTCACCTGGTTGACTACCCCAAATAAATATCTGGTTTTACTCAGAGGAGCAACCCACTTTTCCACTCTCGCAGAGTCAAAGGATGCAATACCGCTACCTCCTCCAGTACTCGGTCCTTCTCCAAATGTTGCTCAAGACTACATGAAGGCATTGAGTGTAGCCTTTTTTAAGACCTATATCGCCAATGACGTAGAATATCGGTCTTACCTGAGCGCCTCTTACGCTCAATTCATCACTCAAAATACCCTTCCCCTAAGCCTCATACAGTCCCTCACAGAGAACCAGCTCAAACAAGTGAGGGAGAACGCACGTTCTGACCCACAGCCTACACCATCTCCAGCTCCATCTCCAGCTTCAGCTTCATCCCCTCAGCCTTGAGTCAACACAATCTGTGCGTCTCTTCCATAAAACCCTTCTAAATATAATCTTGCGGTTTTTCTAGCCATGCCCGCTGCTGATTCTCAAACCGTTACCTATAGCCCTGCTTACACCGTCGTACCGACTTACGAGTGCTTTAATCGTTGTACCTACTGCAACTTTCGTATCGATCCGGGTAAAAGCCCTTGGTTGACCCTAGCAGATGCCGAAAGCAAGCTAAGACAGCTTCAATCTTTGGGTATCTGTGAAATTCTCGTCCTCAGCGGTGAGGTGCATCCCCATTCATCACGTAGGCAGGCATGGTTCCAGCGAATTTATGACATTTGTGAACTAGCACTGTCTTTAGGATTTCTGCCCCATACAAATGCTGGACCATTAAGTTATGAGGAGATGGCACAGCTAAAAAATGTCAATGTATCGATGGGGCTGATGCTAGAACAGCTAACGCCTCAGTTGCTGCAAACCGTTCATCAATATGCTCCTAGTAAGATACCAGAGGTGCGTCTGCAACAATTGGAATGGGCAGGCAAATTACGGATTCCATTTACGACTGGGTTGCTATTGGGGATTGGGGAGACTCAAGACGATTGGTGGAAGACAATGGATGCGATCGCACAACTTCACTGTCGTTATGGTCACATCCAAGAAGTCATCCTACAACCCCATAGTCCAGGTCGGCAGCAGAGTTGGGATGCTCCAGCTTTTGACCCCCATCAGTTGCCAGAAGTTATTGTCACTGCCCGGAAAATTCTGCCATCGGACATTAATATCCAAATTCCTCCTAATTTAGTCCCAGATGACAATTGGTTACTCGCCTGTTTGGAGGCGGGTGCTAGAGATTTAGGAGGAATTGGACCAAAAGATGAAGTCAATCCCGATTATCCACACCCCCAGGTTCAGCAACTGAGAGAAATCTTAGAATCAGGTGGATGGGAGCTAGTGCCTAGGTTGCCAGTTTACTCTCAGTATGATAAGTGGTTGTCACCGAGATTAGACACGGCTGTTGCGCGATCGCGTCAAAGCTTATCAACGCACTCCCCACTCCCTACTCCCCACTCCCCACTCCCTATTTTCTAGATAGGTCTCCTCAGCACTCAGTTCACAGTGAGCGTTCGGCTGCCCTTCGGCAGGCTCAGGAACCGCGCGGACAGTGAGCTTGTCGAACTGCACGCCGAAGTCTTGCCGAACTGCACTCAGTTCACAGTGAGCGTTCGACTGAGCGCTCACGCCGAAGTCTTGCCGAACTGCACTCAGCACTTTCAAGAAGCGATAGGGGCGGAATTCGAGCAAGAATCCCATTTTTCAAAGGCTTAGGACGATCTGCCCACGCCAGATAACCTTCTGGATTGGCAAAATATAGCTTTGCACAAGCCAGCACGGCGGCGGCACTTTCCTGAGCGGGTAAGTCGCCAAACACATACGTGTACTTGCCAGCAGCTACAAATGAGATAGCGCAGGAGCGGCTGCAAGCGCTCATACAGCCCACTTCCTGAAGCTGAAACTCATCTCGGAGTTCCCAGTCTGAGTGAAGTTCCTGTAATTGCTCTAGCAACTGCTGACCGCCACTTTGACCCTGCGGTTTTCCTTCGATGTAATTAGTTGCACAGGCTTTGCAAACAAACAGAACGTGTTGTGTATTTGTCATTTGTTATTTGTGATTTGTTCTGGCTCAAAGGACAAAAAGTAACGGTGTTAGAACTTGAGGCTTAAATTAAGCCTGCTTTTTAGACCCAATCCCAGCAACAAACCCAGTACGATGATGCTTGTGAAGTAACCTAGGACAATTAATCGTACTGCTAGGGGAGGAGCCACTCCCTCTACTTCAATTTCTTTTGCAACTCGCAAAGGTGAAAATTGAACTTTGGCTTGGGGTTGGGGAGAAACTTCTACTTCAACTTTGTGGGGGGCACCATCGAAGAACTGTTGTTCCCACGTTAGCTGACCTTTAGCATTAGTGGTTCCTTGGTAGGCAAAGGCAACCCATTTATTCTCAGCTTGAGTTGCTTTGATATTTGCGATCGCATCCTTTATAGGCTGACCTGTTGTACTATCGATAACTTGAATAGCTAGTTTTGCGGGTTGACCGACAGTCGCCTCGACATCCCCCAATATCCGCGCTTCCACACCCTGAGATGCTCGAACGGCTGGCTCTGACTTGTTGATTTGATGCCCATGAGTATGAGACTCTGCCACTTCAGCGCTAATGTTAATGATCAGTAAGGATGCGATCGCTACAATTATTGCTCCACTCAGCAACAGTCGCACCCGCTGCGGCGCAATTTCTCCAGGTTGGATATGTTGCTTTCCTCCCAGCACCAAACCCCCTCCAAGTCCCAAAGCCAGCAAAATTGCCGCAAGAATGCCAAAATTACGATACTTAACCCAATTTTCAGGCACAGAAAGTGTAAGAGTTTGCTGAATTGGCGTAAAGGCGTTTGCTACAACAGGTGTAACATTCACTACCAGTTGGTATTTGCCCCGAATCGGTAGCATTTGCTGAATTTGCAACTCGCCCTTAGGAGCAACTGCCTCCATATTCAATAACTCAGTTCCCTCCACCATGGGAAAATCTGTGGGAAACCAAGGATTTCTTGGAGGTGTGAAAATTTGCAACCGAATTTTGGCATTCTCTAGCGGTTGACTTGTTGCATCTAAAGCTTGCAGCGTCAATCGCACTGGCTCCTGTAGTGCAGTTGCCTCCGCTTCAAAGGGTAAAATTCGGCTGATTGGTGGTGTAATCAAACGAACGGCTGGCTGTGGAGTCTGAGAAGACACCACCAAGCCGTAGAAAACTACACTCATCAAACAACAGGCGCTGATGAGAGCAGCCATCTTGAACTTTGACATTTTAATTTTGGACTCCTGCTAACTGCCGTCTGGGGCGACTAATGACAACCTACCATCAACGTGTGATGACGTAGAGAATGCATTTGATTATGAACAGCAGGATAAGTAGAAAAATAAATCGTCCAGACTGTCAGAGCGCACAATGACGTGTAAAGTGTGGCTTGCACGGGCAGTGACAGGGTGACACTGACTGTCTTGTGCCCTATAGAACCAAGGGGATTGATTGCAGAATTTTTCATTTTTTTCCTCGATAGTGTAAACCGCACATCGCAGTTGTAACTCCATCGGTGGGCATTCTGGCTTTTGAGTTCAAAATATATGAAACTCATTACAGCTGCGGTACAGCGCCGGATTTGCACCGAACTTTCCCCGTTACCTCTGGTGGCTGCCCCCCACTAGAACCGATGAGATTCTGTACTTTACCATACTCGCTGCCCTTGTTGGAAAGTTAATTTTTTAGACGCGAGCGAGATTTATTTTTACTTAAAAAAGTTTTCATCGGTAAAAACAAGCTCCTAGCACGAGGCTAAGAGCTTTTTATTAAAGAGGTGTTAGATTACTGGCTGTTTTAATACCTCTTTTAACTTATCTACATAATCTTCGGCTTCCTCCAACTGCTGTCGAACGCTGCCGCTATCACCGTATTCTTTGCAAAGCTCAGAGTGTAGCGCTCTTAACCGCGCCACCTTGGCTTGAGCCTCTGGAAGTTTCGCTTTTGCTTCTTGAACTGCTTTTATGTGAGATTTTCTTTGGACGTAAGCATCAACTGATTTGTAATTTCGCATGAAATTAATGCACTCCTAATTAGTCTGTAATGGTTTTCACAGCCACCATTGGGCTGTCCTTCTAGGGATGAGAAACGTAGGTGAAAACCCCCTCTCATTCCGCTGAGAAGGTATGCTTCTTAAAAAACTCTTAAGAAATTATACTGAGATAGTGTGAAGCAAGTGAAGATGGGTCTCACTCCTCACCCCTCACTGCGCCGATGGATTGGGCTACAGGAGCTTGGACGCGATAAAGCAACTGAAGCGATCGCAAATACTTCTCCTAATAAAAGCCGCCTAGTATTCCAGGCGGCTTTTATTAAATCTATGTTGGCTCAGTCACCACTAGTTATGAAAGCAACAACTAGAGGGACTTTTTCGCATCATCATTACTTCTACGAACGCGGTGGCAAGATGACCTTATCAATCACATGAATGACGCCGTTGCTTGCTGTAATATCCGCTTTAACGACATTGGCATTATTCACCATGACACCGCTGGAAGAGACATTCACCCGCACTGGAGCGCCTTCCAGCGTCATTGTCGGACCAGATTTCAAAGTGCTAGAAGTGTTTTCACCCTGAACCACATGGTAGGTGAGAAT
>DATNQT010000301.1:0-1628 GCA_036703885.1 Candidatus Sericytochromatia bacterium | reverse complement strand
ATAACCTCCAAGGTTAAGTCACGTCGTTGTGCTTGCTTTTGCCAACGGGGGATGCTGTTCTGGAAGACCTGATCCAGTGACATAGAGGTAAGGTTCACTGGGACTTGCTTAACTGCCGCCGTTTCTAATTCAACTGCCCGGAAAATCAACTCCATGCGGTTGATTTGCTCGGTACACTCATGATCAATGATTTCCAGACGACGGATAACTTCCGGCGCGAGGTCGCGGCGCTTCAACAGCAGCTTCGTTAAGGTACGAATCGTTGTTAAGGGCGTGCGGATTTCGTGGGTCAGTGCTTGCAGCAGTTCCACATCCGGTGTTGCTTCGCGAGGCATCGAGATTTTACTGCTACCCCGTTCTTCATTTTTCCCCAAGGGTTCCCAATGACGACCTGTATTGAAGGCATCGCGCTGGGTTTTTTCAAGAGGATGAATTGGCTTTGTTGAGATGACGGGTATAGTCTGAATATTCTCTGTTGGCGGCAGTTCTGGTAAGTTCTTGAGGAGTTGACGACCAAAGTGCATCACGATTTTATAATCAGGCGGCTTTGGTGCAAAATGTTTGACTAAAGATTCTAGTTGAGTGAATTGATGGGGGCTAGTCAGTAACATCCGAGGGCGGAGTGCTAACCACGCTTGCTGGATGTCTTCTGGGTCGAAGGAGAAGCGAAAGCCTGGAATGCCAAAGGAATCTTCTCCGTAGACCATCACTAAGCTAAAGCTACTGGTAAAAACTAAACAAAATTGCTCTGCTGCTAAAGGGTCACCTGGCAGTAAAGGCAGTTCGTGGGCAGTATTGACAATGGGTTCGCGTTGTCCATTTCCATTTGCAGCAGGGAGCAGCTGACAAGGCATCCAACTCAGCGCATTAAATGTCTCGGTTGTAAAAATCCCTGTTTGAAAACGAGATAGTAAATCAGAGTGACTTAGGACTGGCACGGGACCGGCTAAGATCAATCCTTGAATTGAAGAAGGGTCGGTTTGATCTGCGCCGGATTGGGAGGTGGCTGAGAACTGCAAGAGCAACTGTTCTAGGGACGCGATCGCACTTTTCCACTCCCGTTGTGCTTTTATCGCAACGGCATCCTGTCGCGTCGCACGTTCTCTTGCACTACGATTGGTGACACCTCTCGGATTAATTTCTACTGTTGCCTGTTCAACCGGAGGCGCAACTCGATCATCCAACCCAGTCTGTTCGCTCTGGGCTAAAACTTCACTTAAGCTTGGCAACAACCACTTTGGCACCACGATCTATCCCCATGCACAACGAAAGCGCATTACTTACAACAATTTACTTTCCTGTCTATGAGGTTACTGTATTTAGTCATCACTCCTGGGGGGTACAACCGAACTGATTAGTCGCGATTTCCGTGGGGTTTGAATACTTTTAATTTGTATGTCACTTTCCACTCTTAGTTGGGTTATTCTGCTTCACCGATGAGAGTAAAAGCTGCCCAATCTTTAGGGTTAGGATATTGTTTCATTGTGGTAAGCATGGCACTTCGGAGAGCTTGGGCTTTGTCTGGTTGCTGCTGCATTTGGCGATAAAACTCAGTCATCAAAGAGGCTGTGGGGGAATCAGGAACAGACCATAAGGAGACAATTACACTGGGTACACCCACTGAAATT
>DATNQT010000300.1:0-7283 GCA_036703885.1 Candidatus Sericytochromatia bacterium | reverse complement strand
GACGGAGATGCAGTTATAAATTGTATCAACACGTTCTGTAATCAGTATTTTAGAAATAAGTTTATTATCAGTTGTAGAATTTCCGCTCAGAAGCATAAATTTTTAAACTTTAAAGAAATAGAAATATCAGAATTTAACTTAAAACAAATTCAGATTTTTGCTAAAAATTGGTTCATAGCTGTTGATAACACTTCTGAAGAAAATGCAATAGTTAAAGCAAATCAGTTCATTGAACAACTAAATACCCCGGAAAACCAACAATTAAAAGCAATTGCTGTAACACCTATATTACTAACTCTGACCTGCTTAGCTTTTCAACAAAAATCGCAATTTCCTTCTAACCGGACTTCTCTATATAAGAGAGGAATAGACGCTCTGCTTATAAAATGGGATGAATCACGAGATATTAGACGAAATGAAGTTTATCGAAACTTGTCTGTAGAACACAAAAGAGAGCTTTTGACTCAGATAGCAGCTAACACTTTTGAAAACAGCCGTTACTTTTTTGCGAAAGATGAAATTCAAGAGGAAATTGCTGGTTATATTCGCACATTAGTTGATGCGCCAACAGACTCAGCTACGTTGCGGCAGAATAGTATAGCAATTTTAGAATCTATTCCGGTACAACATGGATTATTAGTGGAACGAGCGCAAGAAATTTATTCCTTTTCTCACCTGACTTTTCAAGAGTACTTTACTGCACAGAAAATAAAAAGCTTTATTGATAGTCACAATCCCCAAGTAAAGAAGTTACTCGCTAACATCACTGACAAACGCTGGTCTGAAGTATTTGCGCTATCAGTTGATATGCTGTGGAAAGCCGATCAACTGTTATTTTTAAAACAAATCATTGATGAAATACTAGAATCGGCTGAAGAATTACAGAAGTTTTTATTTTGGGTTAAAGAGAAATCGAATTTAGTCCAAGTTCCATATAAAGCGATAACTGTTCGTGCTTTTTATTCTGCCCTTGCTTTTGACCTTACCTTTAACTCTAGATTGACTAATATACCTGACTTGACCTATGTTTGTACTCTTGATAATGACTTTGCCCGCGATTTTAGTCTTGCTCCAAACCCTGCTGATGCCTTCAATCTTGCCCATGTATCAGACTTTGCTCTCGATCTCAATCTGATTCATAAAATAAAAATTGCTAATGCTGGTGCCCCTATCGATTGCTCTTCCCTATCTCGCAACTGTGATTTTGATCCTAAGCTAAAGCAAGTAATAATACAGCTTGGCTCTCAACTACCTCAGTTGCACAATGAAGATGAGGATTATGATTTCACTGACGAGGCTGAAACAGACGAGGCTGAAATAGGAAACTATGAGAGGTGGTGGGAAGTTAGAGGTCAAGCATGGATAGAGGAATTGAGAGATGCGATAATTAAACATCGCGAAATTGGTCACTATTGGTATTTAAGTACTTGTGAAAACCAGGAATTATTTAGGCAGTATTATTATGCTAATAAGTTTCTAATAAATTGTCTGAATAGTGCTTTTAAAGCAAAAACTGTGTCTTCTAAAGAGCGATCGCACATCGAAGACACATTACTATTACCCATCGTTGAGATTGAGAAACACAGACGCAGAGATTAAGTGCGAACGCCTGAGCTAGTACAAAAAATGCCATTAAATAAAAAAAATCAAAGGGTGGGCATTGCCCACCCTATATACCTCTCTCGCATACCTTATAGAGGATTGAAACCATGACAACCATTAGCTTAAAGATAAAGCAGTCCTTTTAGTAACTACCTCTGTATAAAGTCACAGATTGGGTAACTTGTGCGATCGCACTTTCGAGAGACTCCTACCAAACGAGTTCGTCAAAAGTACAACCTTTTATCCACATCATCGGTTAAGAGGCGGCAAATCGAGTGGTCTTCCTGAACGGTCATAAACCACAATCTCCCACTTACCGTTCTCGCTCGATTCAAAGGCAATTGTACTGCCGTCAGCACTAATCGTTGGATTTCGCACTTCGGCGCGGAGATTTTCTGTAAGGTTCCGTAATTGGAGTGTTTCTCGATTGTAGAGGTAGATTCCCGATCGCCCCTCACGACTAGCGGCAAAGACAATGGTTCTACCGTCTTGCGAAATTGCTGGGTGAGAGGCGATCGCATTCAGGGAATTCAGTCCCGGTAAATCAATCAGACGGCGATCCGTCGTGTCATACAAATAAACGTCCTGACTGCCTCGGCGATCAGAAACAAAAACAATGTAGCGCCCTGCCACTTGGGGAGTTAATTCTGACGCCGGACTGTTCAAACTGCGTCCAGCTGGGTCAAATGGAAAATCCAACAGGCTTGCAGAACTTGTGCAGCTTGTCAACAAACCCATCAAGGAAAGAGTGGCTGATAGAAACAGAGAACGCTTCACGGTCGGGAAAATGTGGTGCCATCGGGGATATCTAATTCAATATTCGCTCCCCGGTCTACTACTTCAATATCCCACTGACCGCGACGACTCGTTTCAAACGCAATGTAGCGACCATCAGGACTGAGAGTGGGATTTCGCACCCAGCCGCTATAGTTACTCGTGAGGACTTCTGATCGCTGAGTTGCCCGATCGTAGAGTTCGACTTCTGGTCGTCCTCGTTCGCTGCTAATGTAGGCAATGTAGCGACCCGTAACACTGAGACTAGGACTTTCTGCGATCGCTTCTCCTTGATTCAATCGGGGCAGCTCGACAAACCGCCTCTGTTGCAGGTCATACATCACAATTTGGCGATCGCCCTCTCGATTAGAAACAAACGCGATAAATCGACCATCACCGCTCAACGCTGGTTGTTCATCCGTGTAGCGGCTGTTGAGAGCAACGGGACCTTGGACTTGAGGTGCTGGGCTACAGGCACAGACTATACCTGTAAGACTCAACCCCATACCCCAAAGCAGCCACCTGTATAGCAAAGTGCTGAGTGCTGAGTGCTGAGTGCTGAGTGAAAACATAGTATTTTTGGGGTGCGAGGGCGCTCAACACTGTCAAGAGCCTATGTGACTACTGCTATAAACTCCCAGTTCCGCAGTAAATCTTCTCACCTTAAGCTGTATTGATTCAGCCGTGTTAATACCTCGCGTTCAGCTAGTCCAGAACTGCTTTTATCCAAACGGAGAGCCTTCTGAAGTAGATGCGATCGCTTAGTAGTCAAAACGATCGGGCTTGTCGCTCCTATCTTCAGGGGAATCGTCTATAGGTTGGTAATCGACATAATCGGCTGGTGTCGTATCCACATCTCTAGGAGGTGAGGATGATAGCTGATCTGACGACGGACGACGTTTTCTTGGCTTAGAGGCAGTTTCGGGGTCGCGGCTTTCTGGGCGATTGCTTGGGCGGGGACGGCTACTGCGAACTGGTTTTTCTTCCCAGTCATTATCGCGTTCTATTTCAGCATCCCAAGTATCTACAGGTCGTTCTGGGGGGCGACTGTTACTAGGACGGGGGCGACGTTTGGAGGGTCGATCTCCCGTACTCGATCGCTCTGAACTCCCGCGACTCTTTGGACGGCGACTTTCTCCCTCATATCGCTCTCTGACGTTACTGCGGGAGTCCACTGTCCCCCGAAGCCGACGATTTTCATAGATATCTTCCTCCGGCTCTAGTTGATCGTACAACTCTGCCTCTTGGTCGTATCGATACGCCTTGCTAACAGGGCGATCATCATCCACAATTCGCGTATTCCGCTTTACCACTTCTGTGGCAACACCACGTAACCGAATCGCTTCATAGGCGAAAAAGACTGTAGTCGCGGTCAGTAGAAACTGACCAAATTGCAGGATTGGATCGAGTCGCCATCCTTGGAATAAGAGAATAAAGCCGCACAAGAGTCCTACTGCTGCAAAAAATATATCCGGGTCTCGTGACAGTTCCGGACGTACCGTTCGCATAAAATAGAGCGCGGCTCCTGCAACTGCCAGAAAAATCCCCAGAATACTAGCTGAATTCAGCCCGAAATTTACCATTGCTGCTCTCCTAAGTCAGTCCTATGGTAGCGAGTTATCATAACAAATCTCTACTTTAACTGGACGTTTTGCCTAAAGCCTGCCCAGTAGCAAGCTCTACTTATCAGCTTAAGCTAGAACCCTGGCTGTTTCATGGCAAGCGATAGTTGAATCTCTCTACCCACAAGGCAAATAGCCAAAATAGGGCAGCTGAGTTACTCGCTGCCCTATTTTGAGTTGAGTTTTTAAAAAGGCACTGGTCAGTTTAAGAGCGTTGAACTTTATCCTTTTGGCTGATAAAGATGAGTGCGATTGTTGCAGGAATAACAACAACCACAGCCCCTGCAAGCAGGCTCAGTAAAAAGTTTGCTAATGAAGGCGTCATAGAACTTCAACCTTTTTGATATTCTTCATACTAATTTTAATAGTCCATCTGCTCCTTGAGAAGTCAAAGCTCGGATAGTTTCTCAGTAAAGTCCGAGCTTCTACTAGAGCTGCGTGAGCTTTGAGTGTCCGAAAATACACCAACTAGTCGTATTTTGGCTTTTTGCAATGATGTGCGATCGCCTAAAAGCTGACGGCACTGCTCAGACAATTTTTGCGGCAAGCTCTATGACTTGCCTGAGAAGGCTCGTTAACATTTAGTTATAAAGCGTAAAATTAAAACGACTTTACATTAGAACAACCCTAGTTCACCCTACGCTTGGGCTTAACGTTTGACTTTCATCCGTAACAACTCATGACTGCTGCTACTCTTACTACCTGGATTCTCGGTCCTCTACTAGGACTGATGATCTTTTTGTTTATCTTCCGGATTGTTCTCACCTGGTATCCTCAGGTGGATCTGAATCGCTTCCCCTTTAACTTAGTGGCTTGGCCGACGGAGCCTTTCTTAATACCGATTCGTAAAATTGTGCCTCCGATTGGGGGTGTTGACATTAGCCCGATTATCTGGGTGGGAATTATCAGTCTGCTGCGGGAGATTCTCCTAGGTCAGCAAGGGCTGTTAACAAGGATTTAACTGAAGTTCCCATTCCCAATTCCTAGTTTCCAATTTCCCACTCCCTAATGTCTCAGCCTTTGGCAGAGAGCATCATCTGTTCAACGAAGTTGGTATAAACCTCACCCTCAAGAAACGCTGGCGTCTCCAGAATTTTTTGATGGAAACCAATTGTCGTGGGCACACCAGTAATGGCACACTCCCGTAAGGCTCGTTTCATCCGCTTAATTGCGGCGTCACGGTTCGGTCCCCAAACGATTAATTTGCCAATCAATGAGTCGTAGTAAGGTGGAATTTCATAATCGGTGTAGACGTGGGAATCCATACGGACGCCTGGACCTCCCGGTGGCAGATACCCGCTAATTGTTCCGGGGTGGGGACGGAAGTTGCGATCGGGGTCTTCAGCATTAATTCGACATTCAATGGCATGACCTTTGAGGACAACTTGGTCTTGAGTTAGCTGTAATTTCTCGCCTTGGGCGATGCGAATTTGTTCGGCAATCAGGTCTAAACCCGTGATCATCTCGGTCACGGGATGCTCAACTTGAATCCGAGTATTCATTTCCATAAAGTAGAAAGCCCCCGACCGATCGAGAAGAAACTCAACTGTACCCGCACCTACATAGTTGATAGACTTCGCTGCCATTACCGCCGCCGTTCCCATTTTTTCTCGCAGTTCCGAGTCTAGAACTGGGCTGGGGGCTTCTTCCAACAGCTTCTGATGACGGCGCTGGATTGAGCAGTCTCGTTCGCCAAGATGGATCACATTGCCGTAGCTATCGGCTAAGATTTGAAACTCAATATGACGCGGACGCTCGACAAATTTTTCCAGGTAGACGCCGGAGTTCCCAAAGGCGGCTTCGGCTTCTCCTTGAGCGGCTAGAAAGAGCTTGGTTAGTTCACTTTCGTCATGGACAAAGCGCATCCCACGTCCTCCACCACCAGCCGTGGCTTTGATCATGACAGGGTAACCAATTTTACTAGCGATCGCGTGTGCTTCTCGTTCGCTCATCAGCAGTCCCTCACTCCCCGGCACTATGGGAACACCAGCTCGGATCATGGTTTCTTTAGCCGTGGATTTATCGCCCATTGCCCGGATAGCTTCTGGGGTAGGACCGATGAAGGATATTTGATGATCGGCACAGATTTCCGCAAAACGGGCATTTTCTGCCAAAAATCCATATCCCGGATGAATAGCAGTAGCGTTGCGAGTCAGGGCGGCGGCAATGATATTGGGGATATTTAAATAACTTTTGCTACTAGGAGGTTCCCCGATGCAAACGGCTTCGTCCGCGAGTTGGACATGAAGGGCGTGTCGGTCAATTGTGGAGTGAACGGCAACAGTAGAAATCCCCATCTCCTCACAGGTTCGGAGAATCCGCAGGGCAATTTCCCCACGATTGGCAATTAAGATTTTTGAAAAGTGCATAGAACAGCGCTGCTACATCCGTATCAGATAGGATAGAGGCGATCGTGTCTCCTGTTTGTTACTTTTTCCAGGAAGTTGTTGGTTGAGATAGCAGGGAAGCTCGAAATCCCTCGCTGAAAGTCCGACCATGAGAGTGCTGACTCCGTTGGTAAGGCTGAGTTTAAAGTTTAAAGGGAATTTCTCAGAAATCCCATACTTTCCTGGCTGCTGCTTTGCTGCTGAGTCCTCGTTTCAAATACAGAGCAATAAAATAGATTAGTTATGTACTGACTGGCAGACTTTTTGATACACTTATTTATTACGCGGATGTGGCGGAATTGGTATACGCGCACGTTTGAGGGGCGTGTGGCATTGCCTTGCGAGTTCGAGTCTCGCCATCCGCATTATTTATATGTTAGAGGAAGGTGCTACAAGTTGCTTTACAGCCAACTCGTAGCACCTTACTTGTATTTCACTGGTTAAATATCTCATTCAGCTTTCTGACTAAGCTTCCCAAGGCGAGGTGGTAAGTTTTAGGGAACCTACTTAAGGAAGCCATCGGTAGTTCCCTTTGCACTTCGTCTCCGGATATCAGTTTGTACCGCCCGTAAAATTATGTCTAGGCTATGCTGAAATCGTGCTTTTAAGGGAAAGGAAAGTCAGCCATATGGACTTGGTATTTTCAGGGCCATTAAGTGTTGAAGAGTTAACAATTGCGATCGCTGATTTACCCGTGTCCTTAAAAGGCACAAAACTCGTACAGCTGTCAGATTTTCACTACGACGGCGTGCGGTTATCAGAAAATATGTTGGCTCAAGCCATTGAAGTCACCAATCAAGCTGAACCGGATCTAATTCTTTTGACTGGCGACTACGTAACTGACGACCCAAACCTAATTGACCCGTTGGTACAGCGACTGAAGCACCTGCAAAGCCGT
>DATNQT010000299.1:0-1938 GCA_036703885.1 Candidatus Sericytochromatia bacterium | reverse complement strand
CGCAAGAAAGTCGAAGCCTACATTCGGGGTAATGAAAACCATCTTGCGATCGCTAAGCTCAAACGCAATGCCCCCCTAACCTCATCCGATTTAGAGTCGTTGGAGCAGATGCTCTTCGGCGCACAGGAGATTGAAAGCCGCGATCGTTTCGAGGAAGTCTATGGCAAAGACGTGAGCCTCAAGCTCTTTATCCGCCAACTCGTCGGGTTAGACCGAAACGCGGCAAAGCAAGCTTTCGCGACGTACCTAGAGGGTGGCAACTTCAGCGCCAATCAGATTCACTTCGTAGAGAACATCATCGACTACCTGACCCAAAATGGCGTGATGGACCCAGGTTTACTCTATGAAGCCGACTTCACTGGGCATGATGACGGCTTGGATGGCTTTTTTGAGGACGACGACGCCGACCAAATTATCTCGCTTGTGCGTTCCTTTAACGAAACCGTTGAGGCATTTGGGGCAGCGTGAGGGCGATTTGTCACGTTGAATCCCCATTCCGCTTTCTAACATAAGAGCAGATGATATCTACGCCGTGCGGAATGTAGGTTTAAGAAAAATTTGCTTGCCTTTTAAACATTTTTTATGCAACAATCTGAGGCTACACGAATAAGTACGGTAAATCCACCGGATTACTGTAAATTAAAAAATAACTAGCCCAGTTCTGGCAGTGAGAAAGCCTTCTGGGTTCTACATAGCATGAATTTAGGAGTCAACAGTGTTCACCCCGCCGAGAGAAGTTCCCTTACCAATGATCTTGAAGCGCTTCTGGGGCAAGATCAAACAGCGTTCAACTAAAACCTTTGCCCTGCTACTTGCAGTTGGATTCAGTTTAAGTTTGGCTGTTTCTGCTTGTAGTTCCAGTAAAGTCAGCAATTCGACGGCTAGTTCACCACAAAGCAACCCTAGTGCTGCTCAAGGCGGTGTAGTACGAATTGGCTATCAGAAATACGGCACTCTAAGTATCCTGAAATCGCGGGCAAGTTTGGAGCAACGTTTAAAGGCTGAGGGTATTACCGTACAGTGGACTCAATTTCCCGGTGGACCCCAACTATTGGAAGCTCTCAATGCAGGCAGTCTTGACTTTGGACATACTGGGGAAGCACCGCCCATCTTTGCTCAAGCGGCTGGTGCGCCCTTCGTGTACGTTGCCAATGAACCTCCTGCCCCTAAAACCGAAGCCATTCTAGTGCCGAAAGATTCTCCACTGAAGGATGTAGCGGAGTTAAAAGGCAAAAAAGTTGTATTGAACAAGGGTTCCAACGTGCATTACCTGCTAGTACAGGCATTAGCAGCCGCTAAGTTGAAATTGAGCGATATTAAAGTTTCCTATCTGCCGCCAGCGGATGCACGGGCACTCTTTGAACAAGGTGGCGCTGATGCTTGGGCAATTTGGGACCCATTTTTCGCGGTGGCTGAACAAGCTACAGGTGCGCGTATTCTTCGAGATGGAGAAGGACTTGTTGCCAATCGGGAATTCTATCTAGCAGCAAAGCCTTTTTCGGAGCAACATCCTGATCGCGTGAAAGTGATTTTGGAGGAACTCAACAAAGTGGATGAATGGGCAGCAAAGAACCCCACTGAAGTTGCCAAACTTCTGTCACCTGCCCTTGGTATTGACGTTCCAACTTTAGAGAAAGTGGCAAAAAGACGCCCTTATGGAGTGCAACCAATTACCGATGAGGTCATCACTTACCAGCAAAAAGTTGCTGATACGTTTTATGAGCTGAAGCTGCTCCCCAAACAAATCAAGGTTAGTGAGGTAGCGAAGGCAACGGTGGCGACAAGTGGTAAAAGCGATCGCCTTTCAACTAAATAAGGAGTTAGATTCTTATCCATCTGTACCTGACTACCAGCACTGTTTTTCCAGGTTTACAGATTATTTAACAAAGCCACAGTGAGAGAAGATGAAAATTATCATTTTTGAGGTTTGTCGTAGCC
>DATNQT010000298.1:0-7863 GCA_036703885.1 Candidatus Sericytochromatia bacterium | reverse complement strand
GAGTCCCGTTATCCCGAAGATGTACGAGCGGGGAGAAGGCTCTGTTGTCTGCATCAGCTCGATTTCGGGTGAGCGGGGAAACCTCGGTCAAACTAACTACGCCGCATCCAAGGCGGCTGTGATTGGTTTAACCAAGTCCCTTGCTAAAGAGGCGGCTCGGTACGGGGTAAGGGTCAACGCTGTGTCACCGGGATTTATTGAAACTGATATGGTTAAGTCGGTGCCAGACAAAGTGAAAGAGCGCATTGTGTCTGAGATTCCGCTTCGTCGCTTCGGTAAGCCTGAGGAGATTGCATGGGCAGTTGCGTTCCTGCTGTCCCCGATCGCTAGCAGCTACGTCACTGGCGAAGTTCTCCGCGTCAATGGTGCCCATCACACTTAACAATTCAAAATTCTTGCATTCAAAATGAGGAGGCTACCCTTGAGCGAACACCTTGGCTGCTTGAAGATGTCAAACCAATGCATAGCAGCGATCGCATTTGTTGAATGCCTGTACAGCACTATTACACTACACTTTAAATATGATTGGAGCAAGCGTGAAAACAGCGGTTGAAGAGCGGCGAATCAATGTAGGGGGTTTAACCATCCGCTACTTTACGGCAGGCAATGATGGTCTCCCGTTAGTGTTGCTACATGGAGATGCTACGAGCGCTCTTGATTGGTCTTGGGTACTCCCTACCCTGGCTGCTACGCATCGGGTCTACGCGCCGGATTTTCCAGGTTTCGGTGATAGTGCCAAACCTAACCGCGAGTATTCGCCGGAGTTCCTCAAGCAGTTCGTGGTCGATTTTCTCAACGCCCTGGGAATTGAGCGAGCAGTGCTGGTCGGCAACTCGCTCGGTGGTCAAGTTAGCCTACGCTATGCACTGTCCCATCCTGAACAAGTAGCGGCTCTGGTTCTGGTAGACAGTTCTGGACTGGGTTACTCGGTCACTCCGGTATTGTCCCAGTTGACGGTGCCTTTATACGGGGAGCTTGCGCTCAGTTGGTGCAGAACGCCTCTTGGTGCGAAGCAACGGTCTTTATTACGGGCAGCGCTGTTTTTCGCCCACCCCTGGCAGGTTCCCGATGTGTGGCTAGCAGAGCAAGAACGAATGTCGCAAATGTCTGGTTTTCTTGAGGCTAGTCTGTCCGCGCTGCGTGCCCAGCTGAATGTATTTGGACAACACCAAGTGTTACTCGACTCTCTAGGACAGTTGCAGATGCCAACCCTTGTCGTGTGGGGTACTAATGACTTGGTTTTACCAAAAGACCAAGCTCAAGCCGCCGTCAGCCGCCTACAGCAAGGACATCTCGCCTTGATACCTGATTGCGGTCACATCCCCCATGTCGAGCGTCCTGAACGTTTTACCGAGGAGTTGAGTAAGTTTCTCGCTGGAGCTGCTCTTTAGCAAGCCCAGAATGTTTGAGCGAGAACTCAAGACGCAAGCCTCTGACGATACAAGTAGCCTATTGGTAAGTCGCTAGTGATCGCCCATAATTTAAGGGCTTCTATTGTTAGTGGCTAGCCGTATGGATGCGATCGCGTTTATTGAGAATGGTGCAAGATGTCAACTTTAACGGACTTTAGCTATTAGCAAGGGTCTTGAGTCCCTTGCTGGTGTTGTTGACTATCAAAGATTTATCACTCAATTAGGGCGATCGCATATTCTCATCACCCCTTTCATCGTTAATATCAGCTAACTACGACTGAAGCTTTTTGAGAGTGTCTAATATGTGCTGGGAGGATTTTACATCTCCTGCAAGAGAGAAGAGTTTCGCCGCTTGCTGTAAATCCTCGATCGCTCTGGGGTTATCTCCAAGGCGACGGTAAGCAAAACCCCGACAGGCAAAGGCAGTAGCATCGTTGCCATTAAGCTGTAGAACTTGGTTAAACTCTTCAATCGCTCCCTGGAAGTCTCCGCCCTGAAGCTTTTGCAAACCCTGGTGCTGGTAGTCCTTAGCTGTTGTCTCAACTGTAGCCGTTTGCGTAGGCTGTAAGGATTGCTCGTCACTAAGGTAATAGTTTGTGGCTCGGTATAAGTCCTCAAATGCTCCTTCGTAGTCTCCCACAGCAGAACGAGCAGTACTGCGCCTGTTATATGCTTCAGTGTTGTTTGGATCGAGACTTAGTACCTGAGTATAAACTGCGATCGCTTCCCTCAAGTCTCCTGATTCATATCGAAGATTACCTTGAATGAGCAGACCTTGAGCAAGTTGCAAATTAGCATCTTTTATCGCTCCCTGCTCATCGTTTAACGTATTAGCGAGCTGTTGCAAATACACCTTTGCTGCTTGCGGATCGATACGCATTGCTTTGTCAAAATCTTCTATTGCGCTCCAATTATCATCTAATTGAAGACAGCTATAACCTCGGTTGAGGTAAGCCTTGGCATGGTTCGGCTCAATCTCCAAGACTTGGTTAAAATCAGCGATCGCTCCTTTATAATCTTTCAATGCACAGCGGTTCAAACCTCGATTGTTGTAAGCATCGACATTTCTAGGATTAATCCGCAGTACTTGGTTGCAATCTGCGATCGCGCCTTGATGGTCTCCTTGGTAGTACTGGATGATACTCCGGCAAATGTAAGCCTCGGTAAAATCAGGATTGAGCCGCAAGGCTTGCTGGAAGTCTTCAAGTGCAGCTGGGTAGTCACCTCGATTCAACTTATCCAATCCATGCCGTAGAAAGTTCTTAGTCTTCTTTTGAAGAGTAGGCGCTTGGGCTGACTGTGAGGATTTGCCATCAATCGATTGACGGGAATTAACTGAATCGAAGCCCTTAGAAAGTGGACGGGACGAAGACCTCGACTGCCTTTGATTTCCTGATGGAACAATATTTTTGTTATCGTTGTAGCTGCTCATGCCGACTGAGGCATCTCACTGTTGCAGAGATACGGTAGTTAAGTAGATGGGCATAAATAAACATCATTGGTGATGACCGTCATCGCTCATTAGTCAAGAACTAAGGACAGCCGACTCCCTCTGGTTTAATTACACCTACCTACTTACGTACTGCTAACAATCACATCTGTCCGGATTTTTTCGGCAAGTAGACTAGCACTATAGATGCAGACTTCTATTCGTCAGTGGTCGTCTCTTGACTGGTTTGGACATCTAAATTCTCAGTTGTTTCCGCTTCCTCAGTCGCTTCCGCCTCAGTCTCTTTGATCACTGGAGGCTTAGGCTTCGTCGGTCTCGGACCCCGAACTAAGGCTGGATTCACGTTGCTCGGTCGTGCATCCGAAGAGCGATCGCCTTTGCCTCTTCCCTTTGTTTTATCCTTGTCCCGAAAAGAGCGAGTCTTACCCCTTTCTTCAGAGGATTGAGTGGTTTGGTCAGGACTACCTTCAACAGGGGGTCTGTCAGTCTTTTTAATCGGTTTAACAAAATCCCTTCGAGATTCAACGGTCTGAGTTTGAGATTCAACGGTCTGAGTTTGAGATTCAACGGTCTGAGTTTGAGATTCAACGGTCTGAGTTTGAGATTCAACGGCCTGAGTTTGAGATTCAACGGCCTGAGTTTGAGATTCAACAGCCTGAGTTTGAGATTCAACAGCCTGAGTTTGAGATTCAACAGCCTGACGCTCAGATTTTTTAATGGGGCGCTCTACCATAACTCACTGCACTTGTGTTTACTTGCATCGGAGGTCTACTTTATCCAGTCTTTATGCTACTCCCACGGGGGCGAGATTTTGAGAGTCTACAAAAGAAGAACAGGGGAAGAGTTCTATGGATAAATCTAGAAGCTTGCTACTAAAACATCATCTTCCCCATCCTCTTCAGCCAGATCATACAATTACCCCAACAGATGTAATCGACAGAGGTGTGCCATGTACGTATTGATTGGTGGAGCGGGATTGGTAGGGGTGCACTTAGCCCAGGAACTAGTGGAACTAGGACATACGATCGCACTCATCGATACTGACCCCAATGCCTGTAGATACGCTCGCGAACAACTGGGAGTAATGGCATTTGAAGGCAGTGCCGTGAATACACAAGTGTTGTTGGAAGCAGGAATTCGTAAGGCAGATGCGGTAGTTACTGCCCTTCGCGATGATGCTCTAAACCTAGCAATGATTACTCTTGCTAAACACTATGGGGTCTCCCATATCGTGACTCGGATGCGCAACAGAGATTTTGCTGAACCTTACCGTCTTGCTGGAGCACATCACGTAATCAGCACGATTGACTTAGCTGTTAATACGATGGTGACAGCAATTGAATATCCCCTAGTCGAATCGATGATGCACTACGAGCAGGGTCAGGTCGAAATCTTCAAGCTAAGAATTCCAGCGGATTCTCACGTTACTGGTCGTAGCGTTTCTTTAGCCGCTAGGGATGCCCGTTTTCCAGCAGGTTCATTGATCATTGGCTATCAACCCCATCCCCATGCCGAGCTAGTCATACCCGATGGAAATACCATGTTAGAGGCAGACTCAACTGTCTTAGTGGTAACTAAATCTGAACTGTTGCATCAGGTGGTTGATTATTTGGCTCTTCGCGCTAGCAGTTAGGTTGACTTTTGACTTCCAAGGGAAGGGAGCCGCACTGGAGCTATTTCAAGGTGAGAAATTTCTCTAACGCTCCAACCATCACCGGAGGCCATCGGCGGACTGATTTTACCCAGTTTATGTCTTTATAGCGTCTGTCCAAACCAACTACTGCCGCCCAATTACTTTCGGCTTCGCCCAGTTTTCCCTCCGCCCACAATGCCGCCGTCAGTGCTGCCCGCACATCGGGAAATTGCGGGTATTTACGGATAATATTACGCATGGTGCGGACGGATTCTTCTGTTTGCCCTGTTTGATAAAGTGCAAGAGCGTAGTTGGCGCGGGCAAAGGCAAAATTAGGTGCTAACTCGGCTGCCTTTTGGTAATCTGCGATCGCATCTTCCCAATGTCCCTGACCCGCTTTGGCATTTCCCAGGTTGTTGTAAGCCATCGCATCATTAGGATTAAATTCCAGTACCCGTTTGTAATCAGCA
This sequence comes from Candidatus Sericytochromatia bacterium, assembly GCA_036703885.1. Classification (GTDB taxonomy): domain Bacteria; phylum Cyanobacteriota; class Cyanobacteriia; order Cyanobacteriales; family Coleofasciculaceae; genus CADCTM01. The sequence goes on along the minus strand of DATNQT010000298.1, from coordinate 2,898 downwards.
ATGGCATCCTCCCAGCGACCCAGTCCTTCCAATGCCGTACCGCGATTGAGATAGGGGTCGGGAGCATTGGGCGCTAATTCAATGGCTTTATTAAAATCCGCGATCGCCTCTTCTAACTTATTCTGACTAACTCTAGAATTACCTCGGTTACTCCAGCCTACTGGATTTTCCGGCAAAAGCTCAATAAGCTGCGTCCAGTACCCTTCAGCCGTGGGAAAGTCACCCTCTTGGGTCGTAGCAAAGGCTTTCTGCCGAATCTCATTAAATTGCTGCAACTGAGTCTCAGTTAAGTCAGTTGTTTGAACTTGTGCCTTCACTGGTGCCGTCATCACCAATCCAACGAACACAATAACTAGCAATGTACTTAATAAACTAACAATCCAACGTTTCATAAATAGGTTTGAGAAAGAACCGGATTAACTCCAGTTCTCATTAAAAATCAAAATTCACGCTTAGATAGGACAGTAAACACTCCTACCTGCCTTAAAACTACTCGTAGCCCAAATGCTTTCTAGCCGCTGCCGTTGCAACACGACCGCGAGGGGTTCGATGTAGATAGCCAATTTGTAAGAGATAAGGTTCATAAACTTCTTCAATCGTTTGAGAATCTTCTCCCGTTGCTGAAGCAACAGCCTCCAAACCCACGGGACCTCCATTAAATTGTTCGATCATCACACTTAGCACTAGTCGGTCTGTCCAATCCAAACCGCTGGGGTCTACATTAAATACTTCTAGTGCTTCTGCGGCAAACTCAAGGGTTATCGGCTCAAGTTTTTTGACTTGACAATAGTCCCGCACCCGTTTCAGAAGTCGGTTGGCAATTCGGGGAGTTCCACGGGAACGACGGGCAATTTCCTCAGCCCCCTCTGGCGTCACTGGCACCTTGAGAACTTCAGCCGTCCGTTGCACAATTAAAGTCAGTTCATCGGGTTCGTAGAAGCGCAGGCGTTGAATCAAACCAAAGCGATCGCGCAATGGAGAAGTCAGCGAACCCACACGAGTTGTTGCCCCCACGAGGGTAAACTTTGGCAACGGAATACTGCGAATCTTAGCCGTCTGACCCTTACCAATCGTGATATCTAATCGATAATCCTCCATCGCCGGATACAGCAATTCCTCCGTCATCCGCGATAACCGATGGATTTCATCAATAAACAGGATATCTCCTGGCTTCAGACTGCACAGAATGCCCATAATATCTCTGGGACGTTCTAAGGCAGGTGCTGCCGTAATTTTGCAGCTGACCCCCATCTCCGTCGCCAAAATCAGCGACATCGTTGTTTTACCCAATCCTGGTGGACCATACAAAAGCAGGTGATCTAGCGACTCCTTCCTAACTTTTGCCGCTTCAATCGCGATTTCCAAGACACTCTTCAACTCCTTTTGACCAATATAGTCAGCCAACCGTTGGGGGCGGATGCCTTCTTCCTGATTTCCAGTTTCATCAGCCATCGCTGTGGCTAGCAAAAGGTCTGTATCTTCTGCCTGTGCCTTGTGAAAATTATTACGGCGACCCTTTGTTTTCTTGCCTGACTGGGGCTGCCGATCGGGTTCTTGGGACTGTTGTTTAAAAGAAGTTATCGCCATGATTTAGTCATTGGTCATTGGTCGTTGGTCATTGGTCGCTGGTCAAAACTTATCAAGAAGCGCCGTAAAACCCCTCGCCTTTAGGCAGGGGATATAAGGCGGGTCATCAGAGGCACGGAGATGACCAATAAATTTAACAACGAAGCCACGAAACCTAACTGGTATTATTATGCCAGATGGCATAGCACAATAAGCGTGGTGGTTAGGTCGTTGGCGTAGCGTCTTGGCAGGAGAAGCCATGATAATTTACGAGTTCAAAGTCAAAGCGAAAGATGCTCAGTACAGAGCAATAGATGAGGCTATTCGTACCTCAAAATTCATTCAAAATAAGTGTTTGCGCTATTGGATGGATAACGAGAAAGTAGGCAAATATGACCTCAATAAATACTGTGCTGTACTAGCCGCAGAATTTGCTTTTGCTAATGAACTCAATTCAATGGCTAGACAAGCTGCGGCTGAACGCTCTTGGATCGCAATTACTCGGTTCTATGAGAATTGCAAGAAGAAGATTAAAGGTAAAAAAGGCTACCCAAAGTTCAAGAAACACTGCCGCTCAGTTGAATACAAAACCAGTGGCTGGAAGCTTTCTTCATACAGGAAAGCCATTACCTTCTCTGACAAAAAAGGGATAGGAACTCTTAAACTCAAGGGAACCTATGACCTGAATTGCTATGACATCAAACAAATTAAACGAGTACGGTTAGTCAAGAGGGCTGATGGATACTATGCTCAGTTTGCGATTGATGTCAAAGTCAGGATAGAAACTTCGCCAACAGGTCAGGCTGTTGGCTTAGACCTGGGACTCAAGTTCTTCATTGCCGATAACAAAGGCAATACACAACCTTGCCCTCAGTTCTACCGTAAATCGGAGAAACAACTCAACCGAGCTAACCGCAACAAGTCCAAGAAGTTCAGAAAAAGTGCTAAACCGCAGTCAAAAAACTACCACAAAGCCAGATCTCGATATGCTCGGAAGCATTTAAGAGTAAGTAGGCAGCGAAAAGAATACTGCAAGCGAGTTGCGTATTCCGTCATCCAATCTAACGATTTGGTCGCCTATGAAGACTTAAATGTTAAAGGGCTGGTTAAAAATCGACATCTAGCTAAATCAATCAGTGATGCAGGATGGTCAACATTCCGTCAGTGGTTAAAATATTTTGGCTTTAAATATGGGAAAGTGACGGTTGCCGTCCCTCCCCATAACACCAGTCAAAACTGTTCTCACTGCGGGGATATTGTGAAAAAATCCCTATCGACTAGAACACACGTTTGTCTGCATTGTGGATTCGTAGAAGATAGAGATGTGAATGC
>DATNQT010000297.1:0-4233 GCA_036703885.1 Candidatus Sericytochromatia bacterium | reverse complement strand
AAAAGCATTGCTAAGGAGCTATCAACAATGATTGTTAGTAAAAGCGATACCTACGTTTCTCCAGAAATTTACTTAGAAGGAGAGAAGATAAGCCCCATTAAGCACGAGTACAGGCAAGGGGAAATCTACGCGATGGCTGGGGCAAGTAAAGCTCATGTCACTATCACAGGTAATTTATTCACGCTGCTGAGAAATCATGTTCGAGGTACTAGCTGCCGTGCCTATATAGCAGATATGAAAGTCAGAATTGAGAAAGCTAATATTTTTTACTATCCAGATGTAGCGGTGACTTGTGATGAGCAGGATAGGACATCTTCTGAAGACTTCATTCGTTATCCATCCTTAATTATCGAAGTTCTATCTACCACAACTCAAGGTTTTGACCGAGGTGATAAATTTGCTGATTACCGCACCATAGAAACACTGCAAGAATATGTTTTAATCAATCAAGAACGGCAAAGTGTAGAGTGTTTTCGCCGCAATTCAGAAGGGCTTTGGGTTCTTTATCCTTATAGTCAATGGGAAGAAATTTACTTGGCGAGTGTTGATTTTAGCTGTCCGATTGCGGCACTTTATGAAGATGTCTTGGACTTAAATTGAGGCAATTGCTCACTTATTTCGATTAATCTCAATTTCTTGCCGTTGATGTAGCTAGGTATAGAAGAGACAGCGCGTTAAGATCGTTAAGCACTCTGTTCGCGTTCTGCCTCCCATGCCTGACCGTGTCGATCTTTCAGATGCCTTGCCAGCTGAATTCCCAAATGGGCTAGTTCCTTCCACCCGTCGCAACCCAAATAGCCAGGACATGATTCGCATCTCTGGGGCGAGGCAGCACAACCTGAAGAATATTGACCTGGAACTGCCACGCGATCGCCTGATCGTCTTCACTGGTGTCTCTGGTTCCGGTAAGTCCTCCCTCGCCTTTGATACCATTTTTGCCGAAGGGCAACGCCGCTATGTTGAATCCCTTAGTGCTTATGCGCGGCAATTCTTAGGACAGCTAGATAAGCCGGATGTCGATGCGATTGAAGGTTTAAGTCCCGCCATCTCCATTGACCAGAAATCCACCTCCAATAACCCCCGCTCTACGGTTGGCACGGTTACCGAGATTTACGATTATCTGCGGCTGCTGTTTGGACGGGCTGGCGAACCTCATTGCCCGATTTGCGATCGCAATATTGCTCCTCAAACCATCGACCAGATGTGCGATCGCATTATGGAACTCCCCGACCGCACCCGCTTCCAAATCCTTGCCCCCGTTGTCCGGGGCAAAAAAGGCACACACAAAAAGCTGCTATCCAGTCTCGCCTCTGAAGGATTTGTCCGCGTAAGGATTAATGGAGAGGTTCGAGAACTCAGTGATTCGATTGAATTAGATAAAAATTATACCCACAGTATTGAAGTTGTCGTTGACCGACTCATCAAAAAGCCTGATTTACAGGAGCGTCTGACAGATTCACTCTCCACTTGTTTGCGTCGTACCAGTGGAATTGCGGTTGTAGAGGTGTTAAATAATACATCTGCTGAGTCAGACGATGGACTAAACCATGAGAGTAAGATAACAGAAAAATCGATAAATGAGGAGGATTCCTATCAGCAATCCCCTAAAGAATTAGTCTTTTCGGAAAACTTTGCCTGCCCGGAACATGGGGCAGTGATGGAAGAGTTATCGCCACGACTGTTTTCGTTTAACTCTCCCTATGGTGCTTGTCCCCACTGTCATGGATTGGGTACTTTGCGTACCTTTTCACCAGATTTGGTAGTACCTGACCCAGAAGCACCAGTATACGCTGCGATCGCACCTTGGTCAGAGAAAGACAACTCCTATTACCTTTCCCTCCTATACAGCGTCGGAAAAGCTTTTGGTTTTGAAATCCAAACTCGGTGGAACAAGCTAACAGATGAACAGCAGCAGATTCTTTTGTATGGTTCTGAAAAACCAATTTGGATAGAAGAACGCAACGACCACAGACACTATGCAGGTGTTATCAAAATTCTGCAACGGCAATACGATGAAACGGGTTCAGAACTGCAAAAACAAAAGCTTGAGCAATATTTAATTGACCAGCCTTGTGAAGTTTGCAAAGGAAAACGATTGAAGCCGGAAGCGGCTGCGGTGCGGCTGGGACAATATCGAATTCTGGATTTAACGAGTGCTTCGATTCAAGAATGTCGGGAACGAATTCATGGATTAAAGTTGAGCGATCGCCAAGCCCAAATTGGCGACCTTGCTCTTAGAGAAATTCGAGCTAGACTGCAATTTCTCCTCGATGTGGGATTAGATTACCTCACTCTCGACCGAGCAGCGATGACGCTTTCTGGCGGAGAAGCGCAGCGAATTCGCCTTGCTACTCAAATTGGTGCGGGTTTGACTGGGGTTCTTTATGTATTAGATGAACCAAGTATCGGATTACATCAACGAGATAATGGTCGCTTACTACAAACTCTAACTAAACTAAGGGATTTGGGTAATACCTTGATTGTGGTAGAGCATGATGAAGATACAATTCGTGCAGCTGACTACCTTGTTGATATTGGCCCTGGTGCAGGGATTCATGGTGGAGAGATTGTCTCGCAGGGAAATTTAGAGGCGTTGTTATCAGCACCTGATTCATTGACTGGGGCTTATCTATCGGGGCGAAAGGTCATTGAAACGCCTGCTGAACGAAGAAAGGGAAATGGGCGATCGCTTTTAATCAAAAATGCCTACCGTAACAACCTTAGGCATATTGATGTTGAAATTCCTTTGGGTAAGCTTGTCTCTATCACAGGTGTTTCCGGTTCCGGTAAATCGACGCTAGTTAACGAACTGCTTTACCCAGCATTGCAACATCACCTGACTCGTAAAGTTCCTTTCCCTGGGCAGTTGAACGAAATTAAGGGACTGAATGCGATTGATAAAGCGATCGTAATAGACCAATCCCCCATCGGACGCACTCCTCGTTCTAACCCCGCTACTTATACAGGGGTTTTTGATGCGATTCGAGAGATATTTGCTCAAACGATAGAAGCCAAAGCAAGAGGTTATAAGGCGGGGCAATTTTCCTTTAATGTCAAAGGTGGACGCTGCGAAGCTTGTAGCGGGCAGGGCGTGAATGTGATTGAAATGAACTTCCTGCCGGATGTGTATGTGCAGTGTGAAGTTTGCAAAGGCGCACGCTACAACCGAGAAACATTGCAGGTGAAATATAAGGGACATTCAATTGCTGATGTCCTAAATATGACAGTAGAAGAATCACTGGAGGTATTCAAAAATATCCCACGAGCATCTACGCGATTGCAAACATTAGTTGATGTCGGACTGGGATATATCCGCTTAGGTCAAACTGCGCCTACTTTATCAGGTGGCGAAGCACAACGAGTGAAGTTGGCATCGGAACTTGCTCGTCGCGCTACGGGGAAGACTCTCTATTTAATAGATGAACCGACGACGGGTTTATCGTTTTACGATGTTCATCATTTACTGAATGTGTTGCAACGTTTGGTAGATAAAGGTAATTCGATTTTAGTGATTGAACACAATTTAGATGTAATTCGTTGTGCGGATTGGGTAATCGATTTAGGTCCAGAAGGCGGTGATAAAGGGGGAGAGGTAATTGCTTTTGGGACGCCAGAGGAAGTGGCGAAGAATCAGAGGTCTTATACGGGGCAGTATTTGAAGCAGGTGTTAAAGCAGCATCCTTCTTTAAGCAAATGAGCAGCATTCTTCCATGAAGCAATCAGAAGAAAAAGTGCGATCGCATTTTTGTAGGGGCGGGTTTCACCAGAAACCTATGTTACTCGCGATCACCTCTCTAAACCCGCCCCCTATCCACCTAATTTGTTAAATCTCATGGCAAATCTTATACTCAGGTGATTGTCCCGATGGCTGGGGCGCGATCATTTGGTCACTCTCAACAGACTCAATAGTCGCCTTTTCAAATACCTCGCTGTTGCGATCGCTTATGCCTTGAGTTTCAGGGTGAAAGAGCGATCGCCTTTGCTTAAGTTTTAGGAAAGGCGATTGCGCGATGAGATTTTGTGCTGGTTATATGAGAGCGTAAAAGTTTAGCTTTCCGTCTGTAAGTATTTTCTTTGTCATTAAAAACCATCTTGCAACATCTTTGCTCGCCTCTTGCGTGCAATCTCTTGAAGGTCAACAATCCTATCAGTCTCATCGACTATTTCACCCGTTAGCACCTCAAGCACATCCTCCAGCGTTACCACTCCAGCAACTCCCCCATATTCATCCAC
>DATNQT010000296.1:0-9476 GCA_036703885.1 Candidatus Sericytochromatia bacterium | reverse complement strand
AATCTTCCACAGATCATCACTACTACGAATCTTGCTCGTACTGTGGGCAGAAGCAGCTTGCTGCAAATCGTCCAGTGCCATGCCAGAACCATTATCAGCCACTCGTACCCGCCACTGGTCAGACCACACAGAAACCGCTATTCGCGTTGCACCAGCATCGAGAGCATTTTCCGCGAGTTCCCGCACCACTGCTGCCAAAGAGTCAATGACTTCACCCGCAGCAATTAAATTCACTACCTCCATCGGTAGAGTTTGGATACATAAAGCCATAATTACTACTGTAGCGCTGGCTTAAAAAGGGGAACTGAGTTTCTGAAAGTCTCCCTTCTTAAGTCAAATGGCACTGACTTAAGAACTCTGGTCACCCCTTTAAGCCCTTGTGCAGTTCTTGTTTGGGGGAGGCACTCCGTCCCCCAATAGGGGGTTTGGGGGAAAGTCCCCCAATCATGGTTTTTCTACAAACGACTACTTTTCGCTTAACTCAGTGACATTCTTCTTGAGCCAGTGCTAAACCGCTCCGGCGCACTCAGCACTCATAACCGCAGCTCTCTAATGGTAGGGTAACTCTAAAAGTTGTGCCCACCCCAACTTCAGTGGTAAACGTAATTTTGCCACCGTGTAGTTCCACAGACTTTTGCACAATGGCTAAACCTAGCCCCGTACCAGGGATATTACCTACATTGTTTGCCCGATGGAATGACTCAAATAGTCGCTGCTGGTCTTCAGGCGGAATGCCAATCCCCTGATCTTTAATTTCAAAAGTGACCTCTCCATCCTTACACGAGCAGCTAAAGAAGACAGCCGTTGCTTGGGGCGAATACTTGATGGCATTCGTCAGCAAATTCCCCAAAATATGCTGTAGGAGTTTTTCATCCATGCAAGCATTCCTGCACGGCCCTGAATAGATAAACGTAATCTGGTGGTCTTTTCCAATACCGAGTTGTATTTCTTCAACTAAATCGCTGCAAAAGTTTTTTAGTATTAAGGGTTTGGGATAGAATTCTAGCTTTCCGGCTTCTACTTTACTAAATAGTAAGACATCATCTAAAAGCGCCGTCATTCGTCTGACAGCTGCTTCAATACGATGATAGTGTTTGAGTTTTTTATCTTCAGGCCATTTATGACCGTAAGCTTCCAATAGTTCGGTAGAAGAAAAAATGGAAGTTAGGGGAGTACGCAACTCGTGGCTTGCCATCGACACAAAGCCACTTTTGAGTTCTCGGAGTTCTCTTTCGTGTTCGAGTGCCTTAATCATCTCGGCTTCCACACGCTTGCGATCGCTTATATCTCGCCCAATATAAACAAAATTTTGTAATCCCTCTACTTCCGTCTGAATCGCCGAACAGGAAAAGGCAACACAGATTTTCTCCCCAGCTTTATTTCGGCAAACAACTTCTACATCCTTGGCAAATTCACCAGGTGTTAAGGTAGACAAATACTTAATTTTTTTTAAAAATTCCTCATCAGTAATTAGTCTTGAAACTGGCATATTAAGGAACTCTTCCTGGCTATATCCAAATAAACTTTGGGCGAAACCATTAACGGTTTTTATAATTCCTGATGCTGTTGTTACTAACAAGGCATCTGCCATTGAGTTAATAATTCTATCTATATAATTTTTTGATGCCGTTAAAGAACTCAATAATAAATTCGCTTCATTAGTCCGTTGTGACAAGGTTTGCTGCAAAACCATTCGTTCTGTGGCATCTTCCAACAAGACTATTAACTGATTTTCAACGTTCTCTTGAGTAGCGTACTCGCTGATATACAAATCAATATATAGAGAAGAGCTAGACTCTCCTGAGCGTGCAACTCCTTTGAATTCAAAATTAGTTTTTCGTCCTTCAAGGATGTCAATAAGTATTTCTTCAATCCCTATCAGTTCTGGAAAGATATTGCGGACATCATTCCCCAAGTTCAAATCATCAGAGTTGTCAACAAAACGTTGTGCCCCCGAAGATATTTCTACAATACTAAAATTTCGTTCTAGTATTATGTATTCATAACGAGGAACTATAATTTTTTTGATGAGGTTACTCATAATTATTCCAGAGCATTAGAAGCTAATTGTTGAAAAATTTCGTCAACAAATGAACCAGTCTTGGCTGAGGTTTTGTAAATTCCCAATACTTGTTCAAAGTCTTTATTTTGAACCACTTGGATAAGTTTTTCTAGTTTTTCTTCATCAACTAAATCCGATTTATTTAAAGCAACGATCAAAGAACCCTTGGGATTAACCGATAAAAAGAGTTGAATGTGTTCTGGGAGCCGCTCGATTGTTTCGATACGGTTGACATCAGCAACAACTACAGCCCCGCTGCTTCCCTGCAAGTGAGTAGGAGCAATACTTTTAAATTTAGTATGTCCTTCTAAGTCCCAAATCAGCAACTGTAAATTTACGGATTCTACGAGTTTCCGCGATATTTTTACCCCGACTGTGGAAAGATACTGGTCGCTGAACTGACGATCTACGAAGCGACGAATCAGACTAGTTTTGCCGACGCCGAAGTCGCCAACCATGCAAATTTTTTTAGAGATAATTGCCATGAAAACAGTTAGTAATGATTAATTTTTGATTTTTTAACTTTGTTTTAATCTTTCGATAGCTATGCTCGTAAAAGCAATGATGCTCAAGCATTCTGCAATTATGAAGGAAAACAGTTGAATAGAGTCTGAAGTTTACTCACTCGTATCCGAATGGCTAACATCGCCAACAATGATTGCATCGCTGCTTCCTCATAAACCTTCGGGAGCGATCGCCTTAAATATAGGGATAGGGATGCCCGTTATGTTCCAGCTCAACAATCGTATGCACTTTTAAGGACTAATCATCTCAAATTGTACACATCTACTTAATAAGGGTAGTTGTTCAGCCTTCACCCCAAGGGGAGGTCTGGTTGTCCCTTCAGCTTGCAAGCGCTTGGGGTCAACACCTTGAGCAATAAGGATATTTTTGACCTTTGTGGCACGTTCTAAGGCTAGTTGCTGATTCTCTTTATCCGTACCTCTAGGGTCAGTGTGACCTAAGAGTTTGAGATGCTTGTTTGGGTGCTGATCTAGAAAACCCTTAATCACAGAAATTTTTGAAAGTTCGTCTGAGCTTAACTCAGAACTCTCCTGCTCAAAGTAAACGCGAGAGGTGATCGCTAGAGGTTGTAACTGTACCGTGTTTGTCACCGACTTAACACCGGGAATTTGCTGAAATGCTTGAGTAATTTTTTTGGCATCGGCATCTTCAAGCACAGCTCCATGTACCGTAATTCTACCGTCCGTGTAATCTGCTGCAATCACCGTCCCCTCTATCTGATTCAGGATGTCAGTGACTCGCTTCACTTCAGCTTGTGCCGACACCGGATCGGGAGGCACCACAACCGGGATGATGGCATTTTGTACTTTCAGTGTCGGTTCAACTTTCTGAGCAACTTGTGCGGCTCTGGATCGGAGATATTCATTAGGTAAGCGTCCCGAAAGCTTCAGAGTTCCGCGATTTGCATCTACCATCAGACGATAAACGGCTAACTCCGGATCGGATGCCAAGGCGGAACTGGTTTCCTCCTCATGGCGGCGATCGATTGCGCTGAGATGTTGATTAATTCCCCAAGGTACAAAAATGGCGCTCAGTACTCCTAAACCGATTACGATAAGAGCAACAGGAGGTTTACGTTTTTGAGCCTTGGTCGGGTTATTACCGAGTTTTGTTAATTCTTGGAGAAGCGACTGTATCGGTTCGGGAACGTTACTGGGATCGCCATCGAATAATTCGATCGCCTTATCATGATTTTGAACGATCGTACCCAGAGCTTTTCGCATCTTTTGCATGAATGACTTGGGGGGTTCCCCTTGTGTCACCGCCGCTAGGTAACAGTACCCCGCCACTTCTAAGGTAATCTGGGAATTGCCATATTCAATTTGATCGATCTCTGAGACATCCCCAGACTGGACAATACAATCATTCACAAAGCTGCGAATCGCCGTGAGCATCCCCGCTACCATTTCTGACTCTAGGCGCTGAGTATCTGAAGGTTGCATTTCAGAAATAACCAATCCAGAGCCTTTGTGAATTAAGAAAACTGCTTGGACGGTAAAAGGCATTGCCTCTTTGAAGATGAGTTCTGCCTCGGAAACTCCTTGAATCTTGGCACGGATTTTGCGAGAAATTCCCTCCAAACTGAGGGTATTTTCGACTTTCTCATTAATAGATTTGATGGCTTCCGCCATATACTTAGAAATCGTACTACCGATGACTGGATACAGAGCATCGACCATCACATCCCGCTCTAAGCTAATCTGCTCTTTAATAGCTATACCCATCTCTGGTCCAAGTGCTTTACCAAAGTCTCCAGGAGAGTTGATCACTTGTTGAGCCACGGCATTGGGTAGCACGGGTGCTAAGGCAGAACTCATTGCCTTTCGATTCTCCTGAGTCCGACGCTGAATCATCTCATCCATAATAGGAGCGATCGCCTTAGCAACATCTTCCTTGGATTCCGCTACTTTTAGGCTCAAAATCTCAGCGATTAAAGGCAGAAGTAAATTAATTAATTCCGTAGGTTCATAGATCTGATGTTCCAGACTTTCTAATTTTTCTTGCAATTTCGCAAGCGCCTGACGAGAATCCATCATTTCCTGAGTCAGGAGCAGACGTTGCCACCGCTCAAACAGTTCGATGGAATTATCTATATCTCTATGATCAGTCGATAGAATTGATGAACTACTCTGCTCTTTTCCTAGAGCTTTTTTCCACTTGGATTGAATTAGCTGATTGAATACTTGTTCCGACGGGGTGTCTAACTTTTCAGGCGGATTTAAATCTCTCTTAGAGGGAAGCGGTTTGTTTTTAGACTCTTCTTGTTGAGAAGATTGAGAGAGTTGCGCTGGCAAATCTTCAACCTTATTGAGGGATTGCTTTGCCTCTAAACCCTTAAGCGATAAAGTTGATGAAGAGGGAGAGAATGATTTATTGGCTTGTTCTGCAAAACCCTCTCTCTCGTCGGATAGGTGTCCTTCCCCTCTCTCTTTTGACTCAACCTCAGGTATAGACGAATGAGCAGTTTGTGAATCCTGGCACTCCTCCACCGACTGAGAACCCAAAGGTTGGAGAGGACTCACAGAGGGGGAGAGGGGGAGAGGGGGAGATATTGCAGATGGAGATTCTAACTTCTCCTGCAAGGGAGCCGTTTCAAAACGCTCCCCGTCCCCGCATCCCCGCGTCCCCATGTCATCTTGTTCACCCTCACTTACCGCCTCTTGATTAGAGGATGAAGATTTCTCGCTAGAGTCCTGACGCTGGTTAACTATTTCTAAATCCATCAATAAATCCACCAAGCCTTGTATCTGGGAACTGCCAGATGGATTTTGCTTTGATACCATACTCTAATCTGTCTCACCTAAACTTTCACTAATGCTGGCAGATGTTGCTCTCAATAAAAAATTATCGAAGTTAATAATCTTTTAAACTCCAGAACTTCGACGAGCAACTTTACCGCTAGTGGGATTTTGGAATTTAGTTTATTCTGAAACTTTGCTGGCTTCTATTAGGAAGACATCATCAGTGCCATTATTGTGAGATGCATCTTTTAGCTCTGGAGTAAATTCTGCTTTTTTGATTCTTAAACCAAGCTCAAACAGAATTTCTGCCATATCATTCCTGGCAAGTTTAGCATCGGTGAGGGTAGAAAATCGCCTTTCCAGCTCATCAAAAACTTGAGACTTAAGATGGCGGGTATCTTCTTGCAGTTTTTCTCTAGTTTCTGAAAGTTCTTTGCGAATCGAACTAGTCTGGCTACCTACTGTTTTGTCGATTGATTCAAGACTGTGAGAGAAATTTTTGTAGCTCCGATCAATCAGTTGGCGAATATCTGCGTTATCTCTCTGGGAATTGAGATTGAGAGATTTGATTTTTTCCTCTAAGGAGTTAACAGATGCTCGTAGTTCTGTCAGACAATCAGCTTTGACTTGTTCGATGCGATCGCCTATCTCCTTCTCTACCAAGGACAAATGAGATTCTAACTTGTCAAGACGAGTATCATATTCTTGCAGTTTTGATCCAAATATTATATCGCGAATCAGGTCAATATTTCCGATTCTTTCCCGCATTTCTTCTTTGCTAATTTCACCCATGTTTTCCCCTCTAAAACAGCTTATTATTTGGCAATTGCCATCACTATAACAAACCTTGTTGTCCAATCAGGAATCTAAGTCTCTATTAAGAGTTCCCCAGAAGCTTATAAAAAGAACAGTAGTTAAACAAAAATGTACTATCCCCAAAGCCGCCGCCGAGGTAGTCCATTCAGACGTTGGTGGGTATCAGAAAGTAGGGCGGGGATATCTAGCTGTTCAGGACAACGGGGCAGACACTCAGCGCAGTTGGTGCAGCGATCGCCTTTAACTCCAGCAAACCAGTGTCCGGCGTTTTCAAACATTTGATAGCGGTATTTACTGAAGTCCGTCATGTCGTAAGCAACTGCCAAGTTCCGTAGCCGCAGGATTTCTGGAATGTGAATATTTTCTGGGCACGGTAAGCAAGCATAACATTGGCTACACTGGTCAGTCCTCAAAACATCCCGTGCTTGAGTTTCCAGGCGAGAAATCGCCTCAACTTCTATAGGTGTTAAAGGTTCATCTCGGTTGGCAACACTTAAAGGAGTCGTCAGTTCAGTAGGGTTAGCCGGTCCAACGCTGAGGGTGGTAATGCGGCGATCGCTTAATAAAAATCGATAATTAAGTTCCAGTGGTGATAAAGGATAGCACAACTGTTCTAGCTTCGGGGGTGGAGTGTAGAGGCGTCCTCCCTTGTCTGCTGGAGAGATGATGAAGATACCCATATCCTTGTTGTGGGCTAACTCAACCGCCGCTGCATTGCGCTGAAAAAAGTAGTAGTAATGAAGATTGACAAACTCAAATAAATCCGTGTTAATTGCTGCCAGAATGACATCTAGCGGTGCGTGAGTCGAGAAGCCAACGTGTCGGACAAAACCTTTCCTCACCGCTTCCTGCACCGCCTGCATACAGCCCTCAGGAGACTCAACCCAAGCGAGATGCTCCCAAGTATTGATGCCATGAATTGCCAAACAATCCAAATAGTCGAGCTGTAGATGTTCTAAGGACTCCTCGATCCACTGACTCATCAAATCGGCATCGGGAGTTGGCGGCAGCTTAGTGGTGATATGTAGCTGCTCTCGCGGTACAGGTAAGTCGGCTTTCAGGATATTGCCCAGGTACTGCTCGCTCTTGCCGTAACCCCTAGCCGTTTCCAGGTGATTGATTCCTAAGGCGATCGCTTCCCGAACAGTCTCTTGAGCATCTGACTCAGACGCCAGACAGCGCATGGTTCCGAGGGAAAACACCGAAAGTTCCAGATTAGTTTTCCCAAACCGTCTATAACGCATTTTTTGTTTGTTACTTGTTATTAGACTCCATGAACTTCGCTCATTCTGAAAGTCTCTCCTCACCCAACACTTTCAAGGCAGCCGTCCATGAACCGAGTACACAACGAAAAATGAAAGCCTTCTCTTCTCCTCAGCACTCAGCACTCAGCACTCAATTAGCCTTCACCCCCAGTTCTATATCCGCGCCGTTGGGTAAAATCTTCAGGTCGGATGTTGGAGACAAACTCCCGGAAGGCGCGTCGTTCTTCTTCATCAGCATCTCGATCCACAGGGATAGAGGCATCAGCAACTACTTCTTCCATCACCCAAATTGGGCTACCCGTGCGTAGGGCGATCGAGATCGCATCACTGGGACGAGCATCAATTTCTTTCCTCGTCTCACCCTGACGAACACACAGCAGAGCATAGAAGGTATTGTCCTGAAGCGCGTGAATGATGATCTTCTCCAGGGTCATGTCCCATCCTTGTAGAAGATTAACAAAGAGGTCATGGGTGAGGGGGCGGGGAGGCGTCTGCTTCTCCAAAACACTGATAATTGCCTTTGCCTGATCTTGCCCGATATAAATCGGCAGGGCGCGTCGATCCGAAGAATCCTTGAGCAACACTATCGGACTCTTGGTAACGGCATCTAATGCAATTCCAGCGACTCTCATTTCAATCATGGGTTAGCCTCTAAAATACAGTCGGCATCGGGGGCATCAAAGGGGAGCGGTAAACTAGTACTGGACGGATTGGGACTGCTACTAACTTTCAATCTTTTCCAATCACTTCACCAATTAACCGTAAAATCAGCCCTTGAGAACCTAATTTAGTGGGGATCAACAAGGATTGTATTCTCCAAGTATGCCGCAGTCTCAGGACGTTTGCGCTGGGACTTCATGAAAAAAATACAGGCCCTGCTGGCTGAACAACTGCCAGTCACAACAAGAGTACAAGCTCAGGAGTTAAATCAAAAGCCGTGTTTACAGGATTAATTCAAGCCTTGGGAACGATTCAACCGCTAGGAGGCGATCGCTTTGATGTGTCCTGTTCTGGTGACACTTCAGATGCGATCTTACAGGATTTAGCGATCGGTGATAGCGTTGCTGTTGATGGCATCTGTCTAACCGTAGAGGAGCTTTTATCCCAAGGCTTTGTCGCCACCGCTTCCGACGAAACCTTGTACCGTACAACCCTTGGACAACGACAGTTGGCATCTGCCTACGTCAACCTGGAAACCTCGATGCGAGTTGGCAGTAAGTTAGGTGGGCATTTCGTAACGGGTCACATTGATGGGATCGGCTGCTTGCAAGAATCAGTACAAACACCGAACTCCTGGGAGATGTGCTTTACTGCCCCAGCCTCCTTAACCGACCTGTGGCAGCGTCAAATTGCCCGCTATCTGATCCCAAAAGGCAGCATTGCCGTCAACGGTGTAAGCCTGACAATTGCCGATTGCGACCCCAACGGTAGTTGGTTCAAGGCAGCAGTAATTCCTCACAGTTATGCTCAGACCAATCTCAGCCACTTACAAAGTGGTAGCTGGGTGAATCTAGAGAGCGACATTTTAGGCAAGTACGTCGCCAAGATGCTCGGTCATCAAGTCCGAACCTCTAACCACTTAGATGAAATTTCCCCCAGCTTCCTAGCCGAACATGGATATTGACCTACCTGCTTATCCCCTTATCTTCCAACCATCTAATATCGCTCTAACAACAGCTTCACTTCCTCTTCTAGCTCTAAATTCTTCATCGCTTCCCACTCCGCTTTGCGAACTGCTAGGTAAGCTTGAGCGAGTTCCGTACCCAAGGCATCTAAAAGAACCTTGTCACCGCTGAGTTGTTCAATAGACTCCCCTAAGGTTGTGGGCAACCGCTCAATACTAGCGGCGGTACGCTCTGATTCAGTCATATGTCCGGGGTCAACGGATACTGGTTCTCCTAACTCAAAACAGTGCCGAACCCCATCCAGTCCAGCGGCAATGACTGCGCCCAAAGCCAGGTAAGGATTAGCCGAGGCATCTACTGTTTTCAGTTCAAAATGCGTGGGACTGATTTCTTCTGGATTACTCGGTACTCTCACGGCTGCCTCTCGATTATCCATTCCCCA
>DATNQT010000295.1:0-8289 GCA_036703885.1 Candidatus Sericytochromatia bacterium | reverse complement strand
AAGAACAAGCCAAAGCTGCACGAGTTGAGGCATTATTACTGGAAGGTTTGGATAGTGGCGAACCGATAGAAGTGACAGATGATTGGTGGGAGCAAAAACGCACTCAGTTAATGCAAGGACTTCAACAGACACAGGAATGACAAAACGCATTGTCCAGAGCGCCAAGGGCAAGTCAGGATATAGACGAACACTTTGCTTACATTGCCCAGAACAACTCGGATGCAGCCTTGCGATTTTTTGACGCAGTACGTCAGACGTTTGCTAAATTAGCCCAAATGTCAGGGATGGGTCGGTCTTATCCAGTAAATAATCCCCGTTTAGAGGGCTTGCGGAAGTGGTCAGTTAAGGGATTTGAGAAGTATCTGATTTTTTATTTATCTTTTGATGACTACATTGAAATCGTGCGAGTACTTCACGCCGCACGGGATATTGAAGAGATTTTAGAACAAAAGGAAGGTGAATGAATACGACGGATAATGCGATCGCTTATTCATTCCCTCCAAACTTTTCCAGTAACGCTTCCCACTCCTCAATCTGCTGCTGTAATTGCTGTTCTGGCGATCGCGTTTAGAGGATAAGAAAGTACGATTCCCTACGAGATAATCGGGCTTGCAAGCGATATGCCACAATTGCTGGTAAGGATAGCCGGAGATGAGAGTGCGATGCCCCCACTACTGAACAAAACCACCGACCAACGCATTGTTCATCATGGAACGTGGGAACAGTTCAAATTCATCCAGAAGGGCTTTGAGGGTTCTCCTGGGGTGCGGCTGTTTTACTATGATGGGACGATCGAGATTCTCATGCCGGGACGCGAACATGAAATTTTTGCCAGTATCATCGGTTACTTAGTGACAACCTTTCTTACGGAAAAGGGCATTTTCTTTCAGCCAACTCGATCGATGACTCAGGAAAAAGAAGGAGTTGTCTCCGCCCAAGCGGACGAGTCATATTGCATTGGCAGCGTGAAATCGATTCCCGATTTGTCGATTGAAGTCGTTTTTACCAGTGGAGGCAGCAGCAAGTTAGAACGCTATAAAGCTTTGGGCGTTCCGGAGGTTTGGTTTTGGGAAGATGGATCGCTCAAGCTCTATCATCTTCGAGACAGCAGCTATGAACCCATCGACCGCAGCCAGCTACCCGGACTCAATGACCTCGATCTTGATTTGCTTAGACGCTGCATCTTGATGGCGGAAACTGACGCTGGAGAAGCGATTAGAGCGTTTCGTCGGGAGATTTAGCGCAATACCTCAATCTGCTGCTGTAATTGTTGTTCGGGCGATCGCCTTTTGACCCAGCGCTGGATTGTCATAAATTACCTGCTGAGGGGAGATAGCTCTAATTTCATCAAACAACTCAGGCATCGCATTCTCAAGGATACCTGTCTAGAGCAACTCCTTAAAACTCGTTTGACAGACCACTCGTGATAAAGTCTAAAATCTAGGCGGGTCAAAACATAGCAGCAGTATGAAAGCACAGGTATTTCGAGGGGTCAACCAACTGAATTACGAAGAGGTGCCAGTGCCCGAACTCCAAACCGATGAGGTGCTGGTACAGGTGCGAGTTGTGGGTTTATGCCAGTCTGATATTAAAAAGATTCGCTATCCCCTCTACGAACCGCCACGCATCTACGGGCATGAAACCGCTGGGGTAATCGCTGCAGTGGGAGAGGATGTCACAGGTTGGCAGGTTGGACAACGGGTTGTAGTGATGCACCACATTCCCTGTATGTGCTGCGGCTACTGCCTAAATGACAATTTCTCGATGTGCGAAGTATACAAAAATATCACGACCACGGCTGGCTTTACCCCTAGTGGCGGTGGCTTTGCAGAGTATGTCAAAGTGCCAGGGCATATTGTCCAAAGCGGGGGCTTGATTCCGATTCCAGAGCGTGTGAGTTTTGAGCAAGCCAGTTTTGTTGAACCCACTAATTGTTGCCTCAAGGCGGTAAAAAAAGCCCAAGTTGCTCCCGGTCAAACTGTCTTGGTGACGGGGGCGGGACCCATTGGGCTGATGTTCATTATGCTGGTGAAGTATTTTGGGGCAAGAGCGATCGCAACTGACCTGATCCCCACCCGTATTGAAAAAGCTCGTGCTGTCGGTGCTGAAGCTGCCTTTGATGCCCGCGACCCAGACTTACCCAAAAAAATCCTCTCACTCACCGATGGTATGGGCGCAGACACGACTCTTTTGGCTGTTCCGAGTGAAAAAGCCTTTTTCCAAGCTTTAGACTGTACGCGCAAGGGCGGCAAGATTTTGTTCTTCGCTGAATTCCCGGATGAGGTGGAAATTCCCATCAATCCCAACATCCTTTACCGCCGGGAAATCGACTTGATGGGTAGTTATAGTTCCTCGTATCGACTGCAATCATTAGCGGCTGATATTGTATTTAATCAACGTATTGATGTTGATGCTTTAATTAGCGATCGCTATCCCCTGCAACAGTTAGCGGTAGCTGTCGAACAAGCGATCGCTCCCACCCCGAACACTTACAAGATCTTGATCTATCCTGATATGGCTGAGGTTTGATGTCTGCACGAGTTAAGTCATAACGACATGGAAGCTTGTTTGACTGCTTAGACACATAAGACTTGGTGGCAAGCAGGGTGTGAGATCATAGATACGGTCAACGGTGATTAATGAAGTTTTAAAAAAATGGCACAAGATCGGAAGCCAACGGTTGTAATTACAGGTACCTCTTCGGGGGTGGGTTTGTACGCCGCCAAAGCCCTTGCCAAACGGGGATGGCACGTAGTGATGGCTTGTCGGGATTTAGAGAAGGCGGCGAAGGCTGCCCAAACGGCAGGAATTCCCCAGGACAGCTACACCCTCATCCATATCGACCTAGGCTCCTTACAGAGCGTTCGACGGTTTGTGGAAAATTTTAGGGCACGCGGCTTGTCCCTGGACGCTTTGGTGTGTAATGCCGCAATTTATATGCCCTTATTAAAAGAGCCGTTGCGAAGCCCAGAAGGCTATGAGTTGACCGTTACCACCAATCACCTCGGTCATTTCCTTTTGTGCAACCTCATGCTTGAGGATTTGAAGAAGTCCTCTTATCGCGATCGCAGGCTCGTCATTTTAGGAACCGTGACCCACAACCCAGACGAACTGGGCGGGAAGATTCCGCCGCAGCCTGATTTAGGGGAACTTGAAGGCTTTGCAGAGGGCTTTAAAGAGCCAATCTCGATGATCGACGGCAAGAAATTTGAACCCGTCAAGGCGTACAAGGACAGCAAGGTCTGTAACATATTGACTATGCGAGAACTCGACCGACGCTATCATAATTCAACCGACATCACCTTCAGTTCTCTCTATCCAGGGTGTGTTGCAGACACACCGCTATTCCGAAACCACTATCCGCTGTTTCAGAAACTCTTCCCTTGGTTCCAGAAGAATATCACGGGGGGGTATGTGTCTCAGGAGTTAGCTGGTGAGCGGGTTGGGGCGGTGGTTGCCGATCCTGAGTACCGCCAATCTGGTGCCTATTGGAGTTGGGGAAATCGTCAGAAGAAAAATGGCAAATCGTTTGTGCAACAGGTTTCTCCCCAAGCCCGTGATGATGAAAGAGCCGAGCGGATGTGGGATTTGAGCGCCAAATTGGTTGGACTGGCTTGACATTCTCCCCGACTTCAGCATAAGTAAGTCGGGGATTCTAAAGATCACTCCCGTCCCATACTTTACCTGTGCTTAGTTCTAGGTAACTTGTTAAGTTTATGGGTGTCGAACCCATAAACTTAATGCTCAGTGTACCAGTTGAAGGATCGGCATATAAAGTAAATCAACAATTCGTATTCGTAGTTATAAATTAAATTAAACTAAAGTACAAAGGCTTGGTCACACAGGTTTCTTCAATTTTTGCAAGAGATACCCTGCCATAAGGCATAAGGAACTCTAAAAATTAATTATGTTGACTAGAAGAATTCACTGTTGTTTCAGTTTCTAGTTTTAGCAGCGATCTACATGAAAATAGAATTTAGGGTCATCATTGCACCAATTAGGCAAGGGAAGAAAAGGTATGTCATTATCTGAGCGCCATTTCTCGAATATAACCAATGCTCTACTTGTTTTAAGCCGGATTCCCATCGAGAGGGCACAGAAAGGAAACGCACCTAGGATACCAGAAATATGGTCTATTGTCGCCTTCTGTCTGCTTCCCACAGCAATAGCGATGCTACTGCTTTTTGCGATTCAGACAGCGTTTAGTTTTATAGGAAGCGCGATCGCAGTTTTTCTGTCCACGACTAATCTTTCGGTTGTCATTGCTATTGCAGTCAGTGCAACGATGCTCTTTCTTTCGATCTCACGGGTTCAGCTTGGGAGGAAACTCTATCAAGCCTTTTGGGACTCTTTAGATATGGATTAGTTAGACCTTTGGTAATAAATGACTTGAGCCAAATCATTCCGTAAAAGGGCTTGTTCCTGCATATCTCCTAAAGCACCTGCTAAAGTGATCGCCTCTTCATACAACCTCCGCGCATTCGCTAAGTTACCTGTAGCTTTGTATATCCCAGCTGCTAAACGCAGTGAGATTAGTTCTTCAGCACGGTTTTTCTCTTTCTGAGATAGAGCTAGGTGTTGCTCAAGTACTTTCAAAGCGGCTCCATACTCTCCCAAAGCGCTGTAGGATTGCGTCAAGCCCCTTAATCCACGATACTGATTGGCAATATCGCCGCTACCTTGAGCTAGTGAGAGTGCCGATTGATAGGATAGTAGTGCCTCCTTTGGGAGATTAACAGCACGATAAGCATCTGCCAAATTATTGCGCGTATTCGCCTCTCCTAAGGGGTTACCAGAGAAACTACGCAAATTTAGAGCCGCTGCGTTGTGCTTGATTGCCTCTAAATAATTCCCTCCGGCGGCTGCCGCTAAACCCAGATTACTGAGGCTTAACCCTTCCGCCTCCCGATTTTTGACGCTACGGGCAATTCTGAGTGCTTCTGTAAAACTTACCCGCGCCGCTTGGACATTTCTGGCTTGCAGTAACACCGTTCCCAAGTTATTTAAGCCATAAATCTGTCCTTGAAAATCCTGTCGGGTACGAGCAATTCCCACTCGCCGACGCAGAGCGTCTTCTGCCTGCTGGTAGAGTCCTGATTTAGCATAAGCCACACCTAGGTAATCGTAGGTCAATCCCAGTGCCTCAGTGTCTCCGACTCGCTGATAAAGGTCGATTGCCTGTAGCCAATTAGCGATCGCTTTTTCAAGATTCCCCTGCCGCTGTGCTTGTCCTCCCACCCGCAGCAGCAAATCTGCCTGATCTCGCTCTTCTCCCTGAATACCATTGTTTAAAGGGATGTCCAGTTGTTGTTCGAGGTTACTTCTTTGGCTACCACCTGGAATAACTTGACTCAGAGCAACCGGGCTAGCGATTACTACTAAAGCATTAGAGACGATTGCTACCACTCCACAAGCGCTAGCGATCGCCTTTAAGCGAATCGTTACAGTTGATAGACAACATCTGTTCATTGCCACTCTATACTTCCCAATCTCTCAATACAAGCCAGCTCCTACCTGAGACTCCTGCTCTGGATAAGTGGCTTCTTTACCCAAATAAATCTCACAAATATCTTCGGGGAGAGCTGCTTCTAAGAGCTGATAACCGTTCTGGAGATGGGTTCTCACTTGAGCGGGTGAAACCTCTTCTCCCTCAGCTTGCAGATAAGCAGCAATGCGTGTTTCGCTCCAGTGGAACGTCTGCGCCATAACCACCATCAACCGAATCGTCGGCGGCAGTTGCTCTAGTGCCTGTTCTAGGTAACACCACAACGGCGGCGGCGCGGCTTGCAGGTTGTAGTGAATTGATTCAACAGGGGGTAAGTCTGCCTGGTTAATGCAGATAGCTGTCTGGTTGATTAGCCAGTTTTGGAAGGAATTCGACTCAGGATTCGGATCGACGCGCAAATCCAGTCCACCCAGTTCGTAGAAGATGTGACGCCAGGTTAGGGAAAATAGGTAGTCTGCCTGTACGGGCGATCGCGCTGAATGCCGAATTAAGGTAAAGACAATCGGACTATAGCGGCAGAATATAGCCATAAAGTACTTCCCCTGCTCCGGGTAGCGCTGAAACAGGGTCAGCAATTCGCGATCGCTCTGATGAAACAGCGATTTGACAATTGGATGATTGGATTCAGAAAAATGCGGAATTTGCACGGATCTTAAATTCCAAGGTTGAATCAGGAAACGTAGAGCAGATGCTTCCCACTATATCTAGTACCAGTCGCTAGAGAAAGATGCTTTTAGATGTTTGTTTTCTAGGCTCTCCTCTCCAATCCCATAGAACTGACGAGTAATTACTTTACACCTGTTCTCTAGCTGAGTGAGGGTTAAAGTGAGTAAAATCAGTAACATCTATGGATAGGTCTAGTGGTAATAATCTTACCTGTAACGGGACAACAGATTCATTGAAGTTAAAATTGATTCATCACGCTTTGTCAGTTCATGATTTTATCAATTGATGTTATTTCCTTCCTACTTCAGCCCCTGCCTCCTGGCGCTTTTTTGCCCGGTCTACCTTTAGATAGCCTGTTTTCTACTCAGGGCATCATGGTGATGCTGCTAGCTGCCTATGCGGTTGCTATGTGGATGTTTCTCACCAGTGCCCCAAAAGTTCATACTGTCATGGTGTCCGATCTAGACATCGCACGGCAGTTTTACGAAGGCTTGCTCAATTTGAATGTGGCGGAAGTTCCCCTACACTACTACTACAATTACGAGCAAACCTTGGGAGCCACTAGCATTGATCCACTCTATATGTCAGCAGGCATGGGAACTACTGCTAGTGCCACCCGACTAAAAGGAACTGAGGGGCTGTGGTATCAGCTCAAAAAGAATACTCAGCTCCATGTCATTTCCGGAGCAAGCATTGGCAAGAAGAACCAGCAACGCCACGTCTGCTTTGACCGTGATTGCATGGAACAAGTCTTAATGCGGGTGCAAATGCGGCGACTCAAGTACAAAGTTCGCACGGAGAAGCCGCTAAATTTTTTGGTAAAGGATATGGAAGGGCGCGTGATCGAAATGGCAGAAGTTTCTAATTAACTGACAGTAATTGGTAGGGGCACGGTATACCGTGCTCCTACCCTTGAACAGAGAGCTTTACACCTCTCGATCCTGACCGTATTTTTCCCGGATATGGGTATTAAAGTATTGCCCGACTGACGGGGCATTCTTTAATTCCTGATACACGCTATCCGGGACATCGCGATATTGATAGACACTGCCGTGGTTGAATTCAACTCGCAAGGTTTGAGTTTTTTGGTCATAGTCGAATGACTTAATGACATTGCTAGTATTCTTCAACAGAGGGAAAGCAATAACATCGCGAATACTGGCACTATCCGTTAACAGCATCACCAAGCGGTCAATGCCAATTCCTTCGCCACCCGTGGGTGGCATCCCATACTCCAATGCTGTGAGAAAGTCTTCATCAACGCCTTGCGCTTCCAAATCTCCAGCCGCTTTACGAGCGGCTTGCGCTTCCAGACGTTCTCGTTGGTCGATGGGGTCTGTTAACTCTGAGAAGGCATTTGCGGTTTCGCGTCCCACAATAAATAGCTCAAAGCGTTCTACTAATCCTGGTTTGTCTCGATGCAGCTTTGAGAGAGGAGAAATTTCGACCGGATAATCTAGAACGAACGTCGGCTGAATCAAGGTTTCTTCACACTTCTGCTCAAAGCATTCATTAAGTAACTTTCCGATAGATTGGCACTCCTCCACACCCTGAATTCCTGCTTTTTGAGCGGCAGTTTTTGCGTCTTCAAGGGTTTTGAATTGGTTGAAATCTAAACCTGTCTGTTCCTGTACCAACTCATGCATCGTGACTCGACGCCAAGGTGGTGTTAGGTCAATTGACTCACCCTGATAGGTAATTTGCAGCGTGCCTACAACTTCTTTCGCGACGGTAGTAATCAGCTTCTCCGTCAATTCCATCAGGTCATGGTAATCTGCGTAGGCTTGGTAGAATTCAACCGACGTAAATTCAGGATTGTGGCGGGTAGAAATGCCTTCATTGCGGAAGATGCGCCCTAGTTCAAATACCTTTTCAAATCCACCTACAATTAGCCGCTTTAGAGGCAACTCGGTAGCAATCCGCAGATACAAGTCCATCTCCAAGGTGTTGTGGTAGGTGATGAAGGGACGAGCATCTGCACCCCCTGCTTCACTTTGAAGCACTGGTGTTTCAATTTCGATAAAACCTTGGTCTTCTAAGAAATGTCGAATCGCTGCCGTGATTTTGGCGCGGCGTCGGAAGGTTTCTCGGACATCGGGATTAACAATTAAGTCAAC